>JAPLOT010000403.1 GCA_026400595.1 Alphaproteobacteria bacterium
GGAACTGATGGAAGCGAAGCGCTCGGACAACGGCGATATGAAATGGAGCGGTCTCACCGAGATGGTGCACACCGTCCGTCTCGACACTTTCGATGAGAAGGTAGACCTCGTAAAGATCGACGTGGAAGGCATGGAACACAGAGTGCTGAAGGGAGCCACGAACATTCTCTCCAAGCACCGCCCTGTCTGCCTGGTCGAGATTCTGAAAACAGATCGCCCGTTGGTGATGGATCTGCTCCAGGGGCTGAACTATCATGGCTATCGCCAAGCCGACGAGCTTCTCGCGGTTCCAGCCGAAGAGAGTTGGACTTTCCCGGGCCTGGAACAGGCCTTCTAGCGCCTACGGCGGTATGTCTGAACGCACATGGCCTTGCCGGCCGCTTGGCATCGCCTTGTCAGCTTTTCTTGGCAGCCGCGAACAGCGCTGTCGTAAGCGGTGACCGGGGATCGCGATCCATGGCCACCAGGCCCACGGAATGCTCGACCTTGGGATTGGAGAGCGGAATGGCGCGGACGGACTCCAGCTTGCCCAGTGCATCGATGAAGTACTCCGGCATGATGCTGGCCAGTCCGCTGGACCGCACGGAAGAGAGAAGGTTCATGATCGAGTTCGTCTCGAGCCGGGGGGCGGGATGTACGTTCGCAGCTGTGAAAGCGCGGTCGATGATGCGCCGGTTCTGCATGTTTGGCGTGAGCAGGCAGAGCGGCTCCTGTGCCGCTTCCGACCAGCTGACCGAGTCCCGCTGCGCAATGGGATGGGTCTCACCGACGAAGAGGCAGTAGCGCTCCTTGTAGAGCGGGACCTGCAGCAAGCCCTCCACCGGCTCATTGTCCAGATAGGTGATCCCGGCCTCGATCGAGAAATCGTGAAGCCCTCGCAGGATCTCTTCCGAACTCTGCGACAGCACGGTGAAGTCGACGCGCGGGTGGTTCGCCCGCATTGCCGCGATGATGGGAGCCACCTTCGGGAGTGCGGATGGAATGACGCCCAGCGTGATGCGGCCGACAAGGTCACCCTTGGTGTTGCGAATCTGCTCCAGCTCCTGATTGAGCGAATGCCAGTTGTCCAGGATGAGGTGCGCCCATTTCAGAACCCTGTCCCCTTCCGGCGTGAGGCCAAAGAAGCGCTGTCCGCGGGCGACGATCGGCACGCCCAGTTCCTGTTCAAGCTGCCGGATTCGGCCCGAAAGGGTTGGCTGGGTGACATTGCAGGCCTGGGCTGCCCGGGTGAAGTGCTTTTCGCGGGCGAGCGCGGCAAGGTACTGAAGTTGGCGGATATCCATTGTTCAACAATACCTTGGCACGGTGCCGGATGAAAGCGCCGGATGCGGTCCAAAGAAAAGCCGCCCGGAGGCGGCTGTTTGCAGGGAATGGCAGGTTCGGGAGAAAGGAGGAATGTCAGCGTGACGGGCTCGCAATCACATCGAGGCGCGACAGCCCAACGTCGCGATAAAGATGGTCGTCCATGGCCAAAAGCATCTGGGAGTTGCGGTGGCGGCTGCCGATCCGGGTCATGCCCGAGACGGCATTCAGCAGCACGGTGGAAGCGCGAGCGGTAATGGTCATTGGGGTGTCCTCCGGTATCGGGCCGTCCCGATGCCTTGTTCCTAGCACTCTCCGAAGGTCTCCGCTGTGACGAACAGCACAGGTCAGCCGGTCGGACGGGCCGGCCCGATGGAGATCATGCGTGCCAGTTCGGGGCTGTTGGGACCAAGGGCGGCAGGCTGCAACATGCCGGGCAGAACGGAGACATCGTAAAGTTCGGCAATGACGCCCTCGATCGTGAGGGAATGGGCAACGGCGCCCGAGCCCAGATCGACGACATAGATGCCGCAACGCGGATCCATCCGCCGCGCCGACAGCTGCGCATCGAGAGCCAGGCCGGAAAACGTCCGGTTCTCGCGCGGCCGCGACAGGCCCATCACAGCAAAACCATCGATGAAATCCAGCCCGCGCAAATAACCGGGACAGAAGCACAGGGGCTCGAAGCGTCCGTTGCGCAAATCGACGAATCCGAACTCCCCTGTCCCGGAATTGTGCAGCCAGAGCCTGCCCTGGTGCCAGCGTGGCGAGTGGGGCATGCTGAGTCCCGCAGCGACGATCTCGTGGGATTCAACATCGATGACAATACCGCCATCGCGGCGGTGGTCGCGCCACGAGTCGAAGGTGTCGCTCCGGGCGACGGCTGTCACGAAGGCCGCAGCACTATTGCGCATGGCCAGTCCATTCAGATGGCATCGATCCTCGGCCACCAGACGGCTGATGAAGGAGGGTTTCCAGACCGGTACAAAGCTGTGACTGGCGCTGGCGGCAGCGAGGCAGTTGAACAGCGTATTCACGAAAAGAACCCCGCCATCGGCCGTCACCGCAATGTCATGAACATCGAGATCGCCGGTGAAGTAGGAAAGCCTTGGAACAAAGAACCCATCGGAGCCGTCCGGATTCCTCCGACCCGCTTCAAGCGCATTGCTCAGCTTCAGGATCTGTGTCTCCGCCGCAAGCCACATGTCGGCACCTTGCGTGGCCAAACCAAGACAGCGACCCATGTTCCGATTGAAGACCCAGAGGGATTCGTTGGGTTTCACGCCGAAGAAAAGAAGCTTGCCGACCTGATAGGTGGTGACGGCCAGGCTGGCGCCACTCTGCTTCAGCCAAGCGGTGAAACCCCGCGATGTGTTGACCTGGAACACCGGGTCATCGCGCGTTGCAGCCTGCTCCGGACGTG
>JAPLOT010000322.1 GCA_026400595.1 Alphaproteobacteria bacterium
GCAGGAACTGGCAGAGATTTCGGCGGTCGATGCAGGGGCAACGGCCAAGGCCCTGGGCATGGCCGGCGTCGTGCTGAACCTTCTCGGCGAAGACCTGCGCTAAACGCCCGGCGTTCGCGGCCCATCCTTGGCAAGACAATATTCAACTCATCGGTTGACTATTTCGCCCTATCGTCTATATTCAACTATATGGTTGATGATCGCGCACAACAGATCGACTCCATGTTCCACGCCCTGGGCGACGCGACCCGCCGCCAGATGCTGCTGCAGCTCGCGGCGGGATCAAGCACGGTGGGCGAGCTGGCCAAGCCGCATTCCATGTCGCTGGCGGCTGCATCCAAACACATCAAGGTGCTGGAGGCGGCCGGCCTGATCCGCCGCGAGATCCGCGGCCGCGTCCATCATTGCCAGCTGGAGCCCGGCCCGCTGGCGAAGGCGCATGAATGGCTGAGCATCTATGAACAGTTCTGGACCAGTCGACTGGACCGCCTCGAAGACCTGCTGCTGCGGCAGGACTACAGGACGCCAGCAACCCCCCAAGGAGATGACACATGACCGATGCCACTGTTCTCGACACATTCGGCAGGCTGATCGAACCCGCCACGTTCAGAATCGAGAGGCTTCTGCCCGGTCCGGCCGAGCGCGTCTGGTCCTACCTGACTGAGAGCGACCTCCGGCGCGAATGGCTTGCCTCCGGTCGCATGGACATGGCCGAAGGCTCCACCTTCGAGCTTGTCTGGCACAATGACGAACTCACCTCGCCGCCCGGCAAGCGGCCAGCAGGCTTCTCGGAAGAGCACCGCATGAGAAGCCGGATCGTCGAAGCCAACCCGCCTCACCGGCTGGCTTTCACATGGGGAGAAACCGGCGAAGTCTCCTTCGAGCTCAGGCCGCAAGGCGACCAGGTTCTGCTGACAGTGACTCATCGACGGATCACCGACCGTGCCATGACGCTGATGGTGGGGGCCGGCTGGCACATGCATCTGGAGATTCTTGCCGCCCGCCTGCGCGGCACCAGGACCGAACCCTTCTGGGACGGCTGGCTGCGGCTGAAGGATGAATATGGCAGACGGCTTCCGGCCTGACGGTCCGGACCAGGCGGATGGCGGATCGATCCGTTTTTCTGATGATTTGACTCCTCCGGCAAGCGACTGCTTTAGGCTAATGATTAGGCTTAAAGTCACCGATCCCGGTGCATCATGGAAACCTGGATGAGGTTTCCTGATGGTCTATGTCGGCAAGGAACGGAGAAAGTACCCCCGCTATCGCGTCAGCAAGAGCGGCGAACTTCGTTCGGGCGAACTCGAGTTGCTTGCCAAGGTTCGGGTTTTCGAACTGAGCGTGGGCGGCGCTCGATTTCTGACCGATACGGACATTGCCGTTCCTGACAGCTTCGGCATCCTCTTCGCGCATGAACCCGTTCTTTATCCTTCCCGGCTGATCTGGAAGTCGGACCGCATCGTCGGCGTCGAGTTTTCGGGGGAGCCAACGCTGCTCCCGTCCATCAAGCTATCGTGAACACGGCCTGATTGCCGCGACGCGACTGCAGATTCGCCATGGGCGGGCAGACTGGACCTTTGCCTGGTTTTCCTTCAGAAGACCGATGGTCAACGGGATAAGCGACGCAGCGTGTCAGGGGCAAAGCAGTCGGAACGAGCGAGGTGGCGTGACCGGCCGACCCGCATCAGCATCACCGCTACCGCAAGCCTGGTGTTCGGCCTGGCCAGGGCCCTGCCCCTGACGCTGGCATCCAACATCGGCGGCTTCCTTGGACGCACGGTGGGCAAGCGATTCATGAAGCACAGGAACTTCATCCGGAACCTGAGTACGGCATTTCCGGACATGAAGCCTGCCGAAGTCGAAGGACTTCTGCCGAGGATTTATGACAATATCGGACGGGTCGCAGCCGAATCTGCGCATCTCGGCGACTACGCAACGGGTCGCCGCGGCGCGATGATCAGCATCGAAGGCCGCGAGCACCTTCCGAAACCCGGACCAGCAGTCTTCGTCGGCTGCCATCTCAGCAACTGGGACATCGGCGTGGTCGCCATGGCACGCGAGTTCGGCGCGTTGAATACCATCTTCACGCCCATTGGCGTTCCGGCACTCGACACGGGACTCGCGCGGAATCGGCTGGCCAGTGGCGCCACCTATCTGCCCCGCAATCGCACCACGCTGAAGGCAATTCTCGACGGCCTCGAAAGCGGCGTGAGCGTTGCCATGCTTGTTGACCAGCGCGTCGACTCGGGCCCCATCATCAAGTTCTTCGGCCACGACGCCAAGGCAAGCGACTTTCCAGCCAAGCTCGCTCTGCGCTTCAACATTCCGATCATCGCCGTGGATGGCGAGCGCTTGAGCCCAAAGCATTTTGTCGTGCGCTTCCACCCGCCTCTCTGGCCGGGCGACTATCGGGGGCCGAAAGCGATCACGGACATGACGCAGGCTGTCATGCTGCGACTGGAGAGTTTCATCCGGCGGTCACCCGAATCCTGGTTCTGCTACAAGTTGCGTTGGAAGGCATCGAAGGACTCACGTCCAACGCACCACGAAGATCCCGTCAACCCGGCTTGTAGTCCCGGGTCGATTCCGGATCATCATGGCTTGCAGACAAAGCGAGAAGTTCGCGCCAGGCGTCCTCGCTGATTGGCCAAGTCGCCCAGGTCAATGTCTCCGCCACCCGTTCCGGTCTGCTTACGCCGCAGATGGTGGAGGCGATGCGCGGGTCGCGCAACGAGAACTGTAGGGCGGCGGCACCTGGCGGAATGCCATGACGGGCACAGACGGCCTCCACGCGGCGGATCGGTTCCAGCATGCTGTCGCTGGCCTCCTGGTAGACGTAGCGCCGATGGTTGCTCGCCCCCTTGGCCAGTGCCCCGCTCGCATAGGGCGCCGCATTGAAAACGGAGACGCCTCGCGATCTTGCCAGTTCGATCATCGGCTCGGCGTTCCGGTTGACGAGCGTGTAGCGATTGTGCGTGATAAGGACGTCGAAATCCCAGTCCCTCAGCATGGGCATCATGATGTCGATGCGGCCCGCGGCAAGACCGACGGTGGCGGCCAGGCCCTCTTCCTTCATTCGCATCAATTCGCTCAGCGCTCCTCCGGGCCTGCTGATCTCGCCGAGATCCGAAGCGTGTTCGGGATCATGAAGATGCAGAACCTGCACGCGGTCGACGCCAAGGGCCGCAAGACTCTCTTCGATGGAACGGCGCGCCTGGGCGGCATCGAAACGGCCGGTCGCGACATCGCGGTCCACTTTCGTCGAGAGGATGCGTCCTACGGGCCAGCCGCCAAGATCGCGCACGACCTTCCCGATCAATTCCTCGCTGCGGCCCAGTCCATAGATGCGCGAGGTATCGATGAAGCCGTCCGGCAGATCGAGAATGGCGCGAATGGTCGCCAGGGCGCATTCTTCGCCTACGGCATAACCATAGGTATCGGGCATGCTGGCCAGGGCGGTGGCCCCGAAGCCGATCCGGGGCACCCTGATTCCCGACTTGCCAATTTCCACATTGCGTTCCATTGCC
>JAPLOT010000032.1 GCA_026400595.1 Alphaproteobacteria bacterium
CAATGGCGCGTGCGTATTCCCATCAAGGCCACAGCCCGCGTGCTGATCAAACAGGCCGGATACATATCTGCGACTTCCGAATCCGTGCAAATTCTCTCTTGCGATAAGCAGCCAGTCCATACATTCGGGTCAATCACGTAGGTTTCACCGATGTCCAGATAACTCCGAATGCGCCATGAGCCCAGTGATCTTGAATGGGCCGTTCGCGCGGCGGATTGATCAGCAAGGTGCGGGCCGTCGTGGATAGGATTGGTACCCCAATGAACTCAAGGCGCCGCATTCTGCGCGACCCCCAGCTCCGATCCCTGCCCACAAGGGGAGAAACGGTTACGTGCTTCCGTCTCGCCTCGTTCCGCGCCCTGATCAGGCCACCGCACGGTTGAAGCGCTGGCGGAAGGCGGCAGGGCTGGTCTGGAATCGCTGCTCGAAGGCCTCGTAGAAGCGCGACAGCGATCCGAAGCCGCAGTCGAAGGCGATGGTGGCCACCGGCAGGTCGGTGCCGATGAGCATCGACTGGGCGGTGTCCAGCCGGTGCCGGGTGATCGACTGCTTGATGGTCAGCCCCACCGCGCGCTTGTAGAGCGCCATGGCATAGTTGGGGTGAAGGCCCGCGGCCTTCGCCACATCCTCGACGGCGATGGGCTCCAGCCCCTTCTCGCCGATGAAGCGCGCCATGCGTTCGACATGGAGCGCGCGTTCCGTGTCGTGGCTCAGCCCGGCCGCGGCCAGCGGCGCCACCTCGCGCAGATCGTGCCAGCCCTCGCGGTCGAGGCGGCGTATGCGTGCGGTGAGTTCATCGCGCACGATCTGCTCGATCTGCGGATCGCCCGACAGCAGCTCCTCGCGCCAGCGCAGGAAGATGTCGCGGTCCCAGGAACGGATGTCGAGCGCCTCGACCACCGCGCCGCGGAAGATTGCCTCGCGCAGGCGGCTGAGCGCCGGAAGACCCAGGAAGGCGGTCATCGGCACATAGAGCACCACGAAGCGGGTGGGTTCCGCGATGTCGGTCACCTGATGCGGGATCATGCCCCAGAACAGCGCCAGGCGGCCGGCCGAGACGGTCAGCGCGCGGCCGTCGAACCAGTAGTGCATCTCGCCCTCGAGCACGAAGTTGAGCTCTTAGAAAACCGGAAGTCTGCACAATATCTCCGGTAGAACCTTACGGTTTTGCAGCGCATCGTCAAGCCATACACGCGAACCGGAAACAACAATAGCCGGGCACGTGCAGACCCGCCGCCGCCATGGTGGCTGCGGCCAATGGGAGGATCAACATGACCGTTTTCAAGGGCCTCACCGGGCTCGCCTTCAGCTTTGCCCTGACCGTTTCGACCGCGCTCGCCGGCGAACTGGTGATCAATTCGGACCAGTCCGACCCCGCGCCCAAGAAGGCGATGGAGGAACTGATCGCCGACTTCCAGGCCAAGAACCCCGACATCACGGTGAAGTGGAACAACTTCGACCACGAGGGCTACAAGTCGGCCATCCGCAACTTCCTCACCGCCGATCCGCCGGACGTGGCGGCCTGGTATGCCGGCAACCGCATGGCGCCCTTTGTCAAGGCCGGCCTCTTCGAGCCGGTTGACGATGTCTGGGAGGCCAATGGCTTCAACGACCAGCTCAAGTCCACTGCCGCCTCGATGACCATCGACGGCAAGAAGTGGGGCGTGCCCTATACCTATTATCAGTGGGGCATCTACTACAACAAGGAAGCCTACAAGAAGGCCGGCGTGAGCGAGCCCAAGAGCTGGGCCGAGTTCGTCGCCAATTGCGAGAAGTTCAAGGCGGCCGGCATCGACTGCCTCACCACCGGCACCAAGGCCCTGTGGCCGGCGGCCGGCATCTTCGACTACCTGAATCTCCGCACCAACGGTTACGAGTTCCACATGGATCTTGCCAACGGCAAGGTGCCCTGGACCGATCCCAAGGTGAAGGCCACCTTCGCCGAATGGGCCAAGATCGCGCCCTACACCACCGCCAACCACGCGGCCATCGACTGGCAGGATGCCGCGGCACTGCTCTCGCAGGGCAAGGCTGCGCACTATGTGATGGGCAACTTCGCCGTGCCGACCTTCAAGGACGGCGGCATGACCAACGAGACCCTCGGCTTCATGGTCTTCCCGGAAATCACCCCCGGAATTCCGCGTGCCGAGGAAGCGCCGACCGATACCTTCCACATTCCGTCGGGCGCCAAGAACAAGGAAGACGCGAAGAAGTTCCTCGCCTATCTCGGCTCGGCCGAGGCCCAGACCAAGATGAACGCGACGCTGAACCAGCTTCCGGTCAACAACCAGTCCACGGTTGGCGACGATCCCTTCATCAAGGCGGGTTTCGAGATGCTGTCCAGCGCCTATGCGCTCGCCCAGTTCTTCGATCGTGACGCGCCGGCCGACATGGCCAAGGCCGGCATGGAAGGCTTCCAGGAGTTCATGGTGAAGCCCGAGAACGTCGATGCCATTCTCGAGCGCCTCGAGAAGGTCCGGCAGAAGGTCTACAAGTAATCCTCCGCTGGGGCCGGGCATCTTCGGATGTCCGGCCCACTTTCTTCCAGCCTTGCGCCTGCAATCGGGGACGGGGATCATGAGCGGCAGCCGGTCGAAACGGTGGAATCAGCGGGACATCGCGCCCTGGCTTTTCCTGGCGCCGGGCCTGCTGCTCTTTCTTGTCTATGTGATCATCCCCATCTTCCAGTCGATCTGGATCAGTTTCTACGAATGGGACGGGCTCGGTCCCAAGACCTGGATCGGTCTCGACAACTATCGCGAGCTGCTCGACGACGACTCCTTCTACACCTCGCTCAAGCACAACATCATCTGGCTTGTGCTCTACATGCTGGCCATTCCGGCCGGCCTCGCGGTGGCACTCTTCCTCAACCAGACCGTCGCCGGCATCAGGCTCTACAAGTCGCTGTTCTTCTTTCCCTTCATCATCAGCCAGGTGGTCGTCGGACTGATCTTCAGCTGGTTCTACGCACCCGACTTCGGCCTCTTGCCCAAGATCATCGGCGCCAT
>JAPLOT010000088.1 GCA_026400595.1 Alphaproteobacteria bacterium
CAATTCGCCGTCGCGATGCACGGCGATCGGCGCGCGGGCGCCGTCGCCCCCTGTATCGACCACGCGGGCGCGGATCGTCTGCTCCTTGCCGACGATGCCGAAGCGCGGGCTGCGCTCGATCACGACCTTGCGGTCGCGCTCGCTGCGCGATCCGGTGAGCAGTCCGTGCAGGGGAGCGGAAAGGCCGGATGCACCGGCTTCGGCGGGGGCGTCATGAACCTGGCCGTCGGTGACCATGATGGCACCGGCAAAACGCTCTGGCGGAATGTCGGACAGTGCCCGGGAGAGCGCTTCAAAGGCCATGGTGCCATCGTCCGAGGCGCTGACCCCTGAGCGCACATCGACGATGCGCAGTTCGGTATTGCCAAGCCGCTGTACCGCGCTGCGCAGAGCCGCTTCGGCCTCGTCGGTCTGGCCTGGCCGGTTGCCGCCCTGCTGGCTGAGCGAGCGGTCGATCACGGCAACCGCGATATCGCTCAGTGCCTCGCGCTGCTCGTTGCGGATCGATGGATTGGCCAGGGCGAGGAGGAGCAGAGCCAGGGCCAGGCTGCGCAGCGGCCAGCCGCGGGCCCGCGCATAGGCCGAGACCGCCATCAGGCAGAGGCCGATGGCCGCCAGAACCGCGATCGGCGGCCAGCCAAGGACAGGGGCGAATGAGACGGTCCAGCCCATTACTGCCCGAGCCTTTCCAGCAATGCCGGGATGTGCACCTGATCTGCCTTGTAGTTGCCGGTCAGCGCATACATCACGACGTTGACCCCGGTGCGGAAGGCGAACTCGCGCTGGCGGTCGATCCCGGGGATGACGGCATAGAGCGGTTCGCCCCGGTCATCCAGGGCCCATGCGGCGGCATAGTCGTTTGAGCCGATGATGATCGAACTCACGCCGTCGATGGCGCCGCTGTTGGAGCCCTGCGCATCCATCTGTTCCACCCACAGCTGGCCCTCGTTGTAGCGGCCCGGAAAATCCTGCATCAGATAGAAGGTGCGGGTCAGAACATGGTCCTCGGGGACCGGCTCGAGCGGCGGGATGTCGAGCTTTGCCAGCATGCGGCGCAAGGCCTCCGATGCACCCGTCGAGCTGCCAGTCAGCGCGTCGACGCCAGCGCCGTCATTGCGCAGGTCGAAGAAGATCGTGCCGCCGTTCTTCATGAAGCTGTCGATTTTCGCCAGAGCCGCATCCGACGGCACTGTCGCATCGGCCCGGACCGGCCAGTAGAGCAGCGGGAAGAAGACGATCTCGTCGGTCTCGATGTTGATGCCGACCGGGTCGCCGGGATCGACCGAGGTGCGGTCGCGCAGGATGGTGTTGAGGCCCTTCAGCCCTTCCTCGCTGATCGTGTCGATGCTGTCGTCGCCGGTGATCACATAGGCCAGCCGTGTCTGCAGCGCGGCGCGCATGGCGAAGTCGTCGTTCTTTTCCTGGGCGAATGCAGTGCTGCTGACTGGCAGAAGCGCAATCACCAGCAGGATGCTCACTGCCGCGCGGCGCGCGCGCAGGCGATTGAGTCCGCCGCCCAGCGTCAGGGCGGCCAGGCTGTCGAGGAGGAAGAGAACCACGGCCGCAGCAAAGAGCCAGGGCGCCAGCGGCACCGCGGGCTGCGGGGCCAGCGAGCGCAGGGCAATGGCGGGCGGCAGTCCGGTGATTGGCGTCAGGCGATCACCCACGCGCATGATGTTGATGGCGCGCTCCTGCGCGCCGCGGCGGTAGTGGCCGGCCGGCGTCTCGGGCGAGGCCTTCACGCCATCGATCTGGGCCGCCGGAATCGGACGGATGTCGGGCAGGGGATCGCCGAGGTCGCCGAAACCGTTGAGGCTGCGGTAGGGTGCGAAACCCGCTGCGGCATTGGCGTCGTCGGCCGCGGCTGCTGTCCCGCCGCCCGCGGCTGGTGCCACATCGACGATCCGCCGCAGCATCTCCACGAAGAGGCCGGTGAGCGGCAGGTTGGACCAGTCGGCATTGGCGGTCACGTGGAAGAGGACGACCGTTCCCTTGCCCTCGCGACGGGCGGTGACCAGCGGCGTGCCGTCCTCGAGGTTCGCCCAGACGCGGTCGGGGAGTTCGGCGTCGGGTTCAGCAAGGACCTGGCGGGTGATGCGCACGGCGGGATCGATGGCAAGACCGGCAAAGGGACTGGTTTCGGGGAAGGCCTGCATGGCCTGGGGCGTCTCCCAGCTGAGTGCGCTGCCCAGAGAGCGTCCGCCCTCGCGCAGCCGCACCGGGATCAGGCTGTCCTGTGCACCGGCAAGGCGCGGCCCCGCGAAGCGCACCAGCACGCCGCCATTCTCCACCCATTTGCGAACCAGATCCTCGGTCTCCGCCGGCAAGACCCCGATATCGGCCAGTACAAGCATGGAAAGACCCTGGTCGAGCGCTGCCTTCAGGGCCTCGGGATCGGCGGGCTCGCTCATGTCGCCATAGGGTTCAAGGGCGCGGCTCACATAGTAGAGCGGCGAGAGCAGGGGTTGCGCGTTCTCGGCTGCCGCCCCAGACTGCAGTCCGATGCTCTTGCGCCGCCAGCGATCATCCATCAAATGCACCGCCGCGGCATTGCGCTGGCCTTCGATCTCGATGCGGGCGATCTCGTTGCGCAGCTCGACCGGCAATTCCATGACGCCCTGCACCTTGCTCTGGCCGGCCGCGAAGATCAGACTGGTTTCGCTCAGCGCGCGGCCGTTGCTGGCCCGGGCGACCGCCTTGGCGCCGCGCGCTGTGCCATCGTCCGCACGCAGTGCGGTGACGCTGATGCGCCCGCCGTCGAAGCCCGGCGCCGAAAGCGCCAGCGGCAGTTGCGACGTCTCGGGCAGGATGGCTTCGACCGTGGCCGTGCCTTTGGCAAGCGTCATAAGGCCGGCCGCGAAGCTGGCGGCCGCGCCATCGTCGATCCCGTCGCTCATCCAGATGACGCGCAGGGCCGCGGCATTGCCGAACTGATTGCGCAGCCTGTCGATCAATCCGCTGCGGTCGGCATCGAGAGCCTGCGGCTGAAGTGCGGCGACCCGCGTGCGCACGTCATCTGCAACGGCGGGCTCGAGACTCGGCGGCCTCAGATGCGGCACCGTCGTGGCAAGCGACACAACGGCATCGGCGCTCTTCGCGCCATCGAGAATCTCGTTCAGAACCGCCACGCGCTTGTCCCAATCCGCCGCCGCGGCCCAGGTATCGTCAACCACCAGCAGCAGCGGTTCGCTGCGCAGCGTGTCGACGCGGCCAGGTGCGTAGAGAGGATGCGACACGCCGAAGATCACCAACGCGGCAATGGCCAGCCGCAGCAGCATCAGCCACCATGGCGTCTTGTCTGGCTGTTCCTCGCGGTTGACGAGGTCAAGCAGCAGGCGCAGCGGTGGGAAGCGCACCGTCTCCGGCTTGGGCGGCGTGAAGCGCAGCAGCCACCAGATCACCGGAAGCAGCAGCAGCGCACCCAGCGCGAGAGGCGTGGTGAAGGTGAGGGCCTGCAGGAAACTCATCTTTTCCAGGCTCCGCCGATCAGATTGTGGATCTGGAACAGCAGCCGCGCGGCGGGTTCATCGGTGCGATGGATGGTGAAGGTCCAGCCGATGCTGCGGCACAGCTGCTGCAGGGCGGCGCGATGCAGCGCCAGCTTCTCCGCATAGGCGCTGCGCAGGGTCTCAGTCTTGCTCGAGGTGAACTTCAGGGGGCCTGCCATTTCCTGGAATTCGACGCGTCCTGCATAGGGCAGGGTCTCCTCGGCCGGATCGACCACCTGCACGAGATGCCCGGATACGCCGGCCTCCGCCATGGGAGCGATCGCGGCCTGGACCGCCGATGGGGTCTCGAAGAAATCACCCAGGAAGAGGGCCGAGGAAAAGCGCGGCATGCGCTGGAACGCGGGCAATGCGGGGCCTTGATGATCGAGAAACCACTGCGCGATCTTCACCAGCGTGCCGCGTGCATGATCGGGAGCATGGGGCGCGCCGACCGCGCCCACGCGTTCATGCGCCCGCACGGCGAGGACGCCGCATGCCAGTGCGACGAGTTCGGCGCGGTCGCGTTTGCTGGTCCGGGAGAGATGCGAGCGAAAGGTCATCGACTCGGCCGGCGAAGCCCAGAGCCACAGCGTGTTCGCCGCCTCCCATTCGTTCTCGCGGATGTAGATGCGGTCCGAGCGCGCCGACTTGTGCCAGTCGATGCGCTGCGTCGAGTCGCCGAAACTATAGGGACGGTACTGCCAGAAGCTTTCGCCCGGCCCGGCACGCTTGCGGCCATGGTCGCCAAGGATGACGGTCGCCGCCAACCGCTCGGCCTCGACCAGAAGCGGCGGCAACACGCGTCCGGCGGCTTCGGCGCGGTCGGTGAGCGACAGTGCGGCGGCGGCTTGGGCCATGGGCTCAGGCAATGAGCTGGGCGATGCGGGCAATGGTGCTCTGGATGGTGTGGCCATCGGCGCGGGCCGTGAAGTTCAGCGCCATGCGGTGCTTGAACACGGGCTCCAGCAGGGCCGCCACGTCTTCCGGCGAAGGGCTGAGCCGCCCTTGCAGCAGGGCGCGGGCGCGGGCGCCCAGCATCAGCGCCTGGCTGGCGCGCGGCGACGGCCCCCAGGCCACGTTCTTGTTGACGAAGTCGTCGGCATCCGGCCCTGGCCTGGCGGCGCGCACCACCTTCAGGATCGTCTCGGCCACCTGCTCGCCCACCGGTATGACGCGGGTCAGGCGCTGGGCATTCATCAGTTCGGTCGTGCTCAGCACCTTTTCCGCCTCGGCCTCGGCGGAGCCCGTGGTGGCGAACAGCATGCGGCGCTCGGCATCGAGCGAGGGATAGGGCACATCGATCTGCAGCAGGAAGCGGTCGAGCTGGGCTTCGGGCAGGGGATAGGTCCCTTCCTGCTCGATCGGGTTCTGGGTCGCCAGCACCTGGAAGGGCCGCGGCAGGTCGTGGCGCACGCCGGCCACGGTGACATGGTGCTCCTGCATCGCCTGCAGCAAGGCGGACTGGGTGCGCGGGCTGGCGCGGTTGATCTCGTCGGCCATCATCAACTGGCAGAAGACCGGTCCTGGAACGAAGCGGAACTGGCGGCGCCCGCCCTCGCTCTCGTCGAGCACTTCGGAACCCAGTATATCGGCCGGCATCAGGTCGGGCGTGAACTGCACGCGCTTTTCTTCGAGGCCCAGCACCCGGCCCAGCGTGCTGGCCAGTTTCGTCTTGGCGAGGCCGGGCGCACCCACCAGCAGGGCATGGCCGCCGCCGAGAATGGCGATCAGCACCTGTTCCACCACCTCGTCCTGGCCGAAGATGACCTTGCCGATGGCGGCGCGCACCTTGGTCAGGCGCTCGCCCATGGCCTCGAGATCGGCGAGAATCTGGCGGTCTGCTTCATTGATGCTGGGCATGACGCTCACTATAGTTGTTTCACGCCAATCTTGGACGGCGGAACGGGTTTGCTGGTAATGACATCCTCGTGAATGAGAATGGCCTAAAAGAGGCGGTTCACGTTACGACTCATACAGGGTTTACGGTGCCATGACGACCGCAGATCAAGGGGATCCGGCCAATCCGCTGCGGGGCCTCGCGGAAGCAGCGAAGGCGGGCCGTGGACCAGCGCCGGTGCATTTGTGGAACCCGCCGTTCTGCGGCGACATCGACATGCGGATCGCCGCCGATGGAACGTGGTTCTACCTGAACTCGCCGATCGGCCGGAAACCGCTGGTGCAGCTCTTCGCCTCGGTCTTGCGTCGCGATCCGGACGGCAAGTACTTCCTCGTCACGCCTGTGGAAAAATGCGGCATCCGCGTGGATGACGCGCCCTTCACGGCGATTCGCATGGCGGTGCAGGGCGAAGGCAAGGCCCGGATCATCCGTTTCGAGACCAATGTCGATGACGAGGTGACTGTCGATGCCGCGCATCCGCTGCGCTTCGTCGACGAACCGGGCACCGGCGGATTGAAGCCCTATGTGACCGTCCGTGCCAATCTCGAGGCGCTGGTCTCGCGGGCGCTGTTCTACGATCTGGTCGGCGCCGGCACGGTGGAGGAGGGTTGGTTCGGCGTCTGGTCCTCCGGGTGTTTCTTCCCCATGCAGCCCGCCGCCGAGATCGGCCTCGCATCGTGAGTTTCCGCTTCGACGAGGATGAGTTTCGCAACCGCGCCGGGCGCCTCTTCCCGGCACCGCCGGATGTGCCGCGCCGCAGCGACGACGACCTCAATCCGGATGCCCGCATCATTGCGCAGGGGGTTACGCCAAGGCCCGCCGCGGTGCTGGTGCCGGTGGTCGCGCGTCCGGCCGGACTGAGCCTGCTGCTCACCCAGCGCACCGATCATCTGAGCCGCCATGCGGGCCAGGTGGCTTTTCCCGGCGGCCGCATCGATGCGGGTGACGAAGGTCCGGTGGCCGCGGCGCTGCGCGAAACCGAAGAGGAAACCGGCATCGCCCGGCATTTCGTCGAGCCGCTGGGGTTCCTCGATACCTATCTCACGGGGACCTCCTACCGGGTGGTTCCGGTGGTGGGGCTGCTGCGCCCCGGCTTCACCGTGACGCCGCATGCGGGCGAAGTGGCCGAGGTCTTCGAAGTGCCGCTGGCCTTCCTGATGAACCCGGCGCATCACGAGAAGCATTCGCGCGAGTGGCAGGGCCGCCAGCGCCACTACTATGCCATGCCCTACGAGGGCCGCTACATCTGGGGTGCAACGGCGGGGATGATCCGAAATCTCTACGCTTTGCTCTATGGTGAGTCATGACGACCGCGCCGCCGAGAATCCGCGCCCGATGGCTTCGCGCACCGGCGCTGACGCGCATCTTCGCCGCCATCCGCGCGGCGGGCGGCGAGGCCCGGGTGGCGGGTGGAGCCGTGCGCAACGCCATCATGGGTCTGCCGGGTACTGAGGTCGATCTCGCCACCACGCTTTCGCCCGAGGCGGTCACGAGGGCATGCGAGTCCGCTGGCCTTTCCGTCCATCCGACCGGCATCGACCATGGCACTGTCACGGTGGTCTCCGATCACACGCCATACGAGGTCACCACGCTCCGCCACGACATCGAGACGGACGGCCGCCGCGCCCGGGTGAAGTTCACGGACGACTGGCAGGCCGACGCCCAGCGGCGCGACTTCACCATGAACGCGCTCTACTGCGACGAGGCGGGCAAAATCTATGACTTTACAGATGGATACCGTGACTCTCTGAGAAAGAGAATCATCTTCGTCGGCACCCCGTCGCAACGCATCCGGGAAGACTATCTGCGCATCCTGCGCTTCTTCCGCTTCCACGCGCGCTTCGGTTCCGGCACGCCGGATGCGGCCGGGCTTGCCGCCTGCGTCCGCCAACGCAGGCAGTTGGCAAAGCTCTCGGCCGAACGCATCCGCCAGGAAATGTTCAAGCTGCTCGCGGCTCCCGGGGCGGTGCCGACGCTGAAGCTCATGGCAAGGCTCGGAATCCTGAGGGAACTTCTTCCGCACACGGAGGAGTGGCGCGTCATCGGCCGCCTGCCGCCCGACGCCGTTCTTCGGCTAGCTGCGCTCGCGGCCGATCCCGCCGCCATGAAGGAGCGCTGGCGCCTGTCCAATTCCGATGCCCGAAGGCTGGCCGATCTCGCGGCCCTGGTACCGCCCACGCCAGGCCTTCGTCCCCGCGAACAGCGCATCGTGCTCTATCAGATCGGTGCCGCGGCGTGGCGTGACCTGGTGCAACTGGCCTGGGCGCGCAGCCGGGCTTCACTGGACGATCCCACCTGGCGGCGGCTGCTGAAGCTGCCGGACCGCTGGCAGGCGCCAAGCCTGCCCGTGACCGGGAAGGATCTTATCGCTGCAGGGCTTGCGCCAGGCCCCGGCATGGGCGAAGCCCTGCGGCGACTGGAAGACTGGTGGGTGGCGAGCGATTTCAAGCCCGACCGCGACGCCCTGATGGCAAGACTCACGACCTGAACAGAAGAGGACACGACAATGGCCGATATCCTGGTGATGAAGACGACCGGCAAGACCGCTCCCACGGTCGAAAAGGTCAAGCCCGATCCGAAGAAACTCATCAAGGGCAAGTACAAGACCAAGACCTGGAACCACTTCACCGGCGAGGATGACCGCCTTTATTGCGGGATCTGGGAGTCGACGCCCGGCAAGGTGCCGGTCGACTACAAGGAGTGGGAGTTCTGCCATTTCATCGAGGGCGAGGCGGTCTTGACCAACGAACAGGGCAAGTCCTGGCGGCTGAAGGCCGGCGACGGCTTCATCATTCCGTCAGGCTTCAAGGGGACCTGGGAAACGGTCAAGAAGGTGCGGAAGCACTATGTGATCCTGATGCCGAAGTCATGAAGTCCGTCCTCGTCACCGGTTCGGCACGCCGGATCGGGCGCAAGCTGGCGCTTGATCTGGCTGCCGACGGCTGGGATGTGGCGGTACACTGCAATGCCTCGATCGACGACGCCGAGGATGTCGCCGGGCAGATCCGCGCCATGGGCCGCAGGGCCGTCATCGTGCGCGGCGATCTCTCGCACCCCGAGGTGCCGGACCGGCTCATCAGCGAGGCCTCGGCTGCGTTCGGCGGCCTCACCTGCCTCATCAACAACGCCTCGCTCTTCGAGCCGGACGAGGTGGGCACCATTACGCAAGACAGCTGGGCGGCGCATCTCGACACCAATCTGCGCGCGCCGGTGTTTCTCTCCCAGGCCTTCGCGCGGCAGCTGCCGGACGGTCATGAAGGCAACATCATCTCGATCATCGACCAGCGCGTCTGGAAATTGAACCCAAGGTTCTTCTCCTATACCACATCGAAGTCTGGTCTCTGGACCGCCACCCGCACGCTGGCCCAGGCGCTTGCCCCGCGCATCCGGGTCAATGCCATCGGTCCAGGCCCGGCCCTGCCGTCGGCCCGGATGGATGACGAGGAATTCGCCAAGCAGACGCGTCTGACGCTTCTGGGCCGCGGCACGTCGCCTGCGGAAATCTCCGGCGCCGTGAAATTCATACTGTCGCAGCCGGCGCTCACCGGCCAGATGATCGCGCTCGACGGCGGGCAGCATCTGGTCTGGCAAACGCCGGATGTGATCGAGGTGAATGAGTAAAGTGTCTGTCATGTATCAGATTCCGGCTTCAGCACACCGCGGACGTCCCGGATGTGGCGCCTGATCGAGAATCCTGTGCCCGGGGGCACGCAGTTCGATGTCGCCGTGGGCGAGAGGCCTGTGGCGTTCGGTGACGCTATCGCCTCGATGCAGGAGGATGAGGGGTTCCGGACACTGCTGCTGGAGTGCCTGCGCGGTTCGGGTCATGCCGGGTACTTTTGGGAGTTCCCTCCCGTTGCGCTTGATACGCTCCCTCAGCCGTTCCGCTTCGTCGTGATCGGATCAAGACCTCTTGCGGCACTAAAGGCGAGTTCCGAGGCCTTTGACGGAAAGCTGCGTATGGCGGATGAAAACCTTGGGAACGTATGTTTTCCAAACCTGAGCGGCGATGCCATGCTGGTGGTGCCGCGCTGCCTTTCGGCGCCTGAACACTACGGGCATCTCGCCGCCTTCGTGCGGCAAGCGCCGTTTGCCCAGCAGCACGATCTGCTGCAACTCTCTGCCGCGACCTTGCGGCAGCGCCTGTCGCATCGACCGACCTGGATGAGCACCCATGGCATGGGGGTTCCGTGGCTGCATGTCAGGTTGGATGAAGTCCCGAAATACTACACCCATCGTCCTTTCAAGAACGCACCCGCGTGATGAGCGCGATTGCCTGGCTCAGTATTGATGCAGCCATTCCCTAGTGGAGAAGATAGCATGAACAAGAAACCGATGATCAGCCATCACGTCGCCAGCGCCGGTGCGCGGCTCCGGCATGTTTTCGTGCGCGATCTCGACCTCATGGCATCCATCGGCATCTACGCTACCGAGAAGGTTAAGCCGCAGCGCATCGTCGTGAACATCGACCTCTCCGTCCATGAAGGCGAAGGCCCCAATGACGATGACATCGGCCATGTGGTCTCCTACGAGATCGTGGTGAAGAAGGTCGAGGCCATCCTGGCCGAGGGCCATATCAACCTGGTCGAGACC
>JAPLOT010000363.1 GCA_026400595.1 Alphaproteobacteria bacterium
CCTGTACCAGCATTGCCACGGCCAGGTCCAACGGCAGGACCTTGGGCAAGAGCCGGCCACCCAACGCCACTGTCAGAACTGCCGCGACCCACACGCGAACCCAGCTTGACGACGGCGACACTGTGCCCAAGTGGACGGTAGGTATGAACTGAGCCGCCCTCGCTGCCGCAGTCCAGGTTCGATCATCTGCCAGAAGGCGCTCGTATTCGGCGCGAAGCGCCGCGTTCTGCTCAATGGCCGAACGAACTTCGGCAACGCGTTGCGGCTCGAGTTGCCCATCGATCAGGGCGGAGATCTCGTGTTCTTCGATTGGTCTTGTCATGTCTCAGAGCCCTTCATTTCAGAAGCCAAAGCTTTCCTTGCATAGTGCAGGCGCGACATAACGGTGCCCTTCGGGATCGCCAGGGTCTGGCTAAGCTCCTCATAGGTCAAGCCACCGAAGTACCTCAGGCGCAGTATCTCGGCCTGCTGCAGGTCCAGCCGACCAAGGGCGTCGGCGAGGTCTTGCCAGGCCAAGGCAGTGCCCGAAGCAGAGACCCCCAGTTCTGCGCGATCCAGGCCGACATGCGCCTGGCGAGATCGCAACAGGTCGATGCAACAATGCCGCAGCACCGTGAACCACCAACCCCTGAAAGACCGGCGAGGATCATACGAAACGAGACGTTCCAGACCTCGCATGGCGGCCTGCTGAACAGCGTCTTCCGCGTCGGCCCGATTTCGGAGGATCGAGATCGCATAGCCGGCCGCCTGCTCCAAGACCCCTTCGAGCAGGCAGCCATACTCCGTCGGCGATAGCGATGTCAGGGCAGAAGCCATTGTCCCATCATCCTCGGGAATCAGGCCATCTGTTGAAGCAGGCGAATCAACTCACCCAGCCTTTCGTGAAGGAGAGCCATCACCACCACGAATGTCAAGACGTAGAGCAGGGCAACGCTCAGGGAGACCCACGCCAATCGGCGAGCAGGGGTCGATGGGGCTGCGCCCCGCATGGCCAAGACTGCCAGAACAAGGGCAAGAATGGCCTTCTCGATGCCCAGCAGGCTGATGAAGGCCACAGCGCTGGCGGCCAAGGCGCCGATGGCTAACCCGGTTCGTCTTCCCTCCAGGAAGGATTCCCTGTCCCCATGCGGCGTTCGAAGTGCATCGTATGCTTTCATGATTGCCATCCTTTCATTTTCGGTCTTCATCCACTAGTACGGGCACGGCATCGCAGATATTCACCGGAACCCAGATGGGACACTTCGAACTCGCCGGCGGCCGTGATCTCCGGTAACCGGCTGACGGATTCGGGAGCCAAGGCCAAGCGCACCGAGGCGGTGAGCGCCTTGCCGCTTGGCCTTCATCTCTTTCCTGGCCGATGCGCGCAGACCGTGGAACAGACAAGAGACGTAAGTGCTTGTAGAATAAGGCGGACGGAATATTCGGGAGGAACAACGGTTCGGGCGTGGGTGAGTCCTGGCGCAACACAGCGTTCGAGTCGCGAAGACGACCCAAACCTTTCCCCGGGTTCCACCGCTTCTCCGAGATCCGCAGTCGCGGCTCCGGCCAGTCCAAGTGGCCGAGGCGGCCTGCCCTGAGGATCGCCTCGCGCAGCGACTCCAGCCTCGTGCCGCGGAAGTCGCGCGGGAGCCTTGGCGCGCGAGCAAGGTTGGCCCCCGAATGCTTCTCGGCCCAAGCGGCCAGTTCCATCAGGCCGGCATCGCCAAGAATCTTGAACGGCGGGCGATCCGCCCGCTCGGCCTCCCGTTCGCGCCACTTCCACAGTTCACGCACGAAGACTGCCCGTGAGCGCGTCAGGTCCCAAACACCCTTGATCCGCCACTGCCGTTCCGGGTCGGTTTCGCGCTCGCCCCCGGTCGCCTCGATGGCCGCCTCGCAGCCCTGCTCGAACCAGTGCCGGCGCCCCAGCCGGTCCAGTTCCGCCAGCAGCCTGTCGGCCAGCGGCTCGAGGTACCGCGTGTCGTCCACCGCGTATCGCAATTGCGCCGGGCTGAGCGGGCGGCGCGACCAGTCGGACTTCTGCCCGCCCTTGCTGAAGGTCTGGCCGGAGAACTGCTCCACCAGCGA
>JAPLOT010000368.1 GCA_026400595.1 Alphaproteobacteria bacterium
GCCAGCCCGAGCCGAAGACCTTCTGACCTAGGGAAGATTGTCCCGCAGGAAAATGTCGATACGAATCCGTTCCTGCGATTCGATCAGCGGGACATTGTCCGCCTTGGACATGAGCACGCGGACGGCGCTGCGCACCTCGTGACCTGGATCCTGATTGATCACCGCATCGATTGTGCCGCGGATCAAAGCCTTGCGGTTGCTGTCGCTGAGGTCATGCGCAATCAGGACGATGTCGCGCGATCGTCCGGCGGTCTCGAGTCCGGCAACGATTCCGCGCGTACCGCCGCCTACATTGTAGATGCCGACAAGATCGGGTTGCTCGGCCAGAAGCTGCGCCGTCATGTCCTCGAGCTTGCGCCAGTCATCTCGCGACTCGCGCACGGGGAGAAGCTCGAGCTTCGGATACTCGTGTGTCATGACCTGCTCGAAGCCGAACTGGCGTTCGATATGATCGCGCAACGCCAAAGATCCGGCAATCAGCCCCACCCTGCCCGTGACGCCGCGCAGGAAGCGCCCCATCAGGCTCCCGGCGGTTCGCCCGGCGGAAGAATTGTCGATGCCGGCATAGTGCACCCGTTTCGAGCCGGGCACATCCGAGACCAGCGTCACCACAGTTACGCCGCGTGCCGCCAGCGCATTGATCGATTCACGCACGGCTGGATGATCCAGCGCCACCACCGCGATCCCATCGAACATGTCACCGATCGCATCAAGCGTATTCGCCAGCAGGACTCCATCGAAGACATCGACACGCTTGACCGAAATGGTCACACGCTCGCCTGTCATGCGTTCGGCGACCACGCGGACCTCATCGTTGATCCGCTCCCAGAAATCGCCGCTGCGCTCGGGCAGGACGAAGCAGAACCGGTACTCGCGCGAGCGGGCCAGCCGCGCGGCGATGCGGTCCGGTTGATAGTTCAGATCCCGAATGGCGGCTTCGACCCGATTGATCGTCACCGTGCGCACTCCGGGCCGCCGGTTCAGAACCCGGTCAACGGTCGCAACGCTGACACCCGCCACGCGGGCCACATCCTGGATGGTAACTTTGCCCATCTACTTGTCCCTGAACCTGATTGGTGGCGATTTCTCGGGGATAAGGCCCGAACGAAACTTCTGCAAGACGAACTGCAGCAGAAGTCCGACCAGCAGCATGCGGATGTAGGAGGAGCGGGTGGTCCACTCGGGCGGCAGCCGATTGGTGAAGATCTCGGTCATCGACCACAGTGACCAGATGGCGATGGCGCCGGCGATGGCGCCACGATTGTTGCCGGATCCGCCGGCCATCAGCATGACCCAGACAAGGAATGTCACAAGCAGCGGCTCAGTGGCGGACGGCGACAGGAATTTGAAGTAATGCGCCGAGAGCGCGCCGGCGACACCCATGATGGCGCAGCCGATGACGAAGGTCTGGAGCCGGAACCAGTCGACGTCCTTGCCCGCAGCGCGCGCCGAGGCCTCGTTGTCGCGGATGGCGCGCAGCGTGCGGCCCCAGGGGCTGTCATTCAGACGCTGGCAGATGATGTAGACCACCGCCACAATGACCCAGACCACGGCGAGATAGGCAATGTCGCTGCTACGTCCCTGGAACGTGTCACCGAAAGGTCGGGGTACGCCCGATATGCCCAGGCTGCCATTGGTCAGCCACTGCTCGTTGACGATGACCAGTCGCAGGATTTCCGCAATGCCCACGGATGCCATGGCCAGATAGTCGCTCTTCAGCCGCACGCAGATCTTGGCAACAGCCCAGCCGGTGACCCCGGCGACGATGGCGGCGGCCGCAAGCCCAAAGGGAATCGGCAGGTCGAAACCACCCAGATGTTTTTCCGTGGCCGCCGTCGTCACGATAGCCGAGGTATAGGCGCCGACGGCGAAGAAACCGGCGATGCCGGCATTGAACAGTCCGCCCATGCCCCACTGGATGTTCAGCGCGAGACAGAGGATCGCATAGATACCGCCCGCGATGAGGACGCTCACCAGATAGAAGAGCAGCCCCGTCAGTTCCATCAGAGCAACCTCCCCTTGAACAGGCCCTGCGGTCTGAAGATCAGCAGGGCCACCATGATGAAGAAGGCCACGGCAGACTTGTAGGAGGATGGGATGAAGGCCTCGTCGCTGAGCCATGTGTAGGTGGCGGTCTCTTCGGCAACCCCGATGATGAGCCCTCCCGCAATGGCGCCCATCGGCTTTCCGATACCGCCAAGAACCGCGGCGGCAAACATGGGCAGAAGAAGGTTCCAGCCGAGATTGGGATGCATGCTGGTGTCCATGCCGGCGAAGACGCCAGCCGTTGCCGCCAGTGCCGCGCCGATCACCCAGGTCCAGCGCACCACGCGCTCGGTATCGAGTCCCGCCACCGCGGCAAGTTCTGGTTCATCCGAGACAGCCCGCATGGCGCGTCCCAGCTGCGAACGGGTGAGAAACACGTGCAGGGCGACGGCAATGACGAGGGTGATGACGATGACCTGTGCATGCAGGGTGGCGATGCGGAACGTGTCGAAGAGCACCAGCGGTGGCCGCACACCGGGCACGAAGACCTGATTGCCCGAACTCCAGGTCAGCTGCGCCAGCGACCGGAAGATGAGGGCAACGCCAAAGGATGAGATCACGGTGTAGATTGTTGGCAGCTTGCGCAGCGGACGGTAGAAGAAGCGGTCGACGGCAAGTGCCGCTACGATTGCAAGCGCAATGCCGAAGGGCAGCAGCAGCAGCGGCGGCAGCGGGATGAACCACACGGCCGTCAACACGCCATATGCGCCGATGGTCATCAGATCTCCATGCGCGAAATGGGCAAAGCGCAGGATGCCGAAGATCATGGAGATGCCGACAGCGCCCAGTGCATAGACGCTGCCGATCGTCAGCCCAGGCACGAGATAGAGATTGATGAAGTCGATCATGCTGCGGCGGCGCCTCCGAGGAAGGAGCGGCGCACGTTCTCATCAGCCAGAAGCTCCGCACCCGTCCCGCTGGCAAAATTCCGGCCTGCTGCCAGCACGTGCCCGTGATCGGCAATGCGCAGGGCTTGCCTGGCATTCTGTTCCACCATCAGGATTGTCACGCCCGTCCCGCGGATGTCGAGCAGCAGGTCAAAGATGCGCTCAAGATATGCAGGCGACAGACCCGCCGTGGGCTCATCCAGCAGGAGGAGCCGAGGTTCGCTCATCAGTGCCTGGCCAATCGCCACCATCTGCCGCTGGCCTCCCGAAAGCTCGCCTGCCGGCTGGCGCAGCTTTGCGGCCAGGTCGGGGAAAAGCGCCAGGACCCGCGCCAGGACCGCGGACTTGTCCGCGGGTGGGGCCGCATAGGTGCCGACATCGAGGTTTTCAGCCACCGTCAATGTCGGGAAGACGTTGCGGCTCTGTGGCACGGCAGCAATGCCCATCGGCACGAGATCGGGCGTTCGCGCGTGGGTGATATCGCGGCCGGCAAAGGCGATGGTGCCTGCGGTGACGCGGGTGAGCGCGAAGATCGACTTCAGCAGCGTGGACTTCCCCGCACCATTCGGCCCGATGATCACCGCGATCTCATGCTCGGCCACATCAAGGCCAATGCTCTCGATGATGGGGACACCGCCATAACCTGCCGTAAGGTCTCTGACCGAGAGCAGG
>JAPLOT010000355.1 GCA_026400595.1 Alphaproteobacteria bacterium
GTGGAACTCGACGAGATCCGCTCGCTCTCCGACCGCATCCTGGTCATGTTCGCCGGGCGCATCATGGGCGTGTGCGGCCCCGAGGCCGACGAGCGCGAGTGCGGTCTGCTCATGGCGGGCGTCGCAAAGGACGCCGCCTGATGGCCGGCGGGCGGGGGGAACTGCCGGGCTGGGTGGACGTGGGCCTGATCCCGCTGCTCAACCTCATCGTGGCCCTGCTGGTGGCGGGCCTCGTGGTTGTCATCATCGGCGAGAATCCCTTCGAGGCCATGTGGATCATGCTGAAGGGCGCGGTGGGATCGCTCAAGGGCTGGGGCTATCTGCTCTACTATGCCACCAACTTCGTCTTCACCGGACTGGCTGTGGCGGTGGCCTTCCATGCGGGCCTCTTCAACATCGGCGGCGAGGGCCAGGCCTACATGGCGGGCGTCGGCGCCGCTGCAGTCGGCCTCGGACTCGAGTTCCTGCCCTGGCCCATCGTCATTCCGCTGGCCATCCTTGCGTCGATGGCGGTTGGCGCCTTCTGGGCCTGGATCCCCGGCATCCTTCAGGCCAAGCGCGGCAGCCACATCGTCATCACCACCATCATGTTCAACTTCATCGCCGCGAGCCTGGTGGGTTATCTCATCAACTACTGGTTCCGCCCGGTGGGCAAGATGGCGGTAGAGAGCCGCGAGATCACCGGCGCCTACATCATGAGCGCGCGCGAGGTGGCGCGCGAGTTCTTCGACGTGCGGCTCGCCTCCAGCCCGCTCAACTTCTCGATCTTCCTCGCCATCATCGCCGCCGTCGCGGTCTGGTACCTCTTGTGGCGCACCAAGCTGGGCTACGAGATCCGGGCGGTGGGCGCGAATGTCGATGCCGCCGTCTATGCCGGCATCAAGCCGGGCCGCATCATCGTCATCACCATGGCGATCTCCGGCGCGCTGGCGGGATTGATGGCGGTGAACGAGATCCTCGGCGTGCAGCATCGCCTGGTACTGGGCTTCGTCGGCGGCGCCGGTTTCGTGGGCATTGCAGTGGCACTCATGGGGCGCTCGCACCCCGTCGGCATCGTGCTGGCCGCCTTGCTCTTCGGCCTGCTCTACCAGGGCGGATCGGAACTGTCCTTCGCCAAGCCGGAGATCAACCGCGACATGATCGTGGTGATCCAGGGCCTGGTGATCCTCTTCATGGGCGCGCTGGAATATGCCTTCCGTCCGGCGCTCTCGGCCCTCTTCTTCAAGCCAGGGGATTGAGGCCATGGATCTCTATGCGGAAATCCTCGCCTCCACCATCCGCCTCTCGGTGCCGCTGGTGCTGGCCTGCCTCGCGGGACTGTGGTCGGAACGGTCCGGCATCGTCGACATCGGGCTCGAAGGCAAGATGCTGGCCGCGGCCTTCATCGCGGCCTCGGCCTCGGCGGTCTATGGTTCGGCCTGGATCGGACTCTTCTTCGCCATACTCGTCTCGGTCGGCTTCGCGCTGGTGCATGGCTATGCCTCGATCAACCAGCGCGGCAACCAGGTGGTCTCCGGGGTCGCCATCAACATGCTGGCGGCAGGACTTGCCGTGGTGCTGGGCAATACCTGGTTCAAGGAAGGCGGCCGCACGCCGTCGCTGCCGCCGGAAGGACGCTTCCTTCCCATCGAGATTCCCGGTGCTGCCGCACTGGCGGACGTGCCCGTCCTCGGCTTCCTCGCCAAGGTCTTCCTGTCGCACTCGATCATCACCTATCTCGCCATCCTGCTCGTGCCGCTTACCGCCTGGGCGCTGAACCGGACGCGTTTCGGCCTCAGGCTCCGAGCGGTGGGCGAGAACCCGCATGCGGTGGACTCGGCCGGCATCTCGGTGGCGGCTTTGCGCTACAAGGCGGTGATCATCGCGGGCGTGCTCTGCGGAATCGCCGGCGCCTTCATTTCGACGTCGCTCTCGTCGAGCTTCGTGCGCGACATGACTGCGGGCTCCGGCTTCATGGCGCTGGCAGCGCTCATCTTCGCCAACTGGCGCGCCTGGCCGGCGCTCTTCGCCTGCCTGCTCTTCGGCTTCCTGCAGGCCACCGGCAATTACCTCCAGGGCTTCCAGATCGGCGGCTTCCAGATCCCGGTGCAGTTCATCAACATGCTGCCC
>JAPLOT010000317.1 GCA_026400595.1 Alphaproteobacteria bacterium
CACGTGCAGGCTTTCTGGAAACCACGCGCGGGCGCAGCGGCGGCTTCACCCTGGCCAAGCCTGCAAATCGCATCGTGATCGGGGAAGTCGTCCGCTTTTCCGAAGCCGATTCGCCGTTGGTCGAATGTTTCGACCCACTCCGCAACCGGTGCGCTGTCACTCCTGCCTGCCGACTGAAACACCAACTCGGGGAGGCCATGGAGGCGTTTTATGCGGTTCTGGACCGCCATACGGTGGCCGACATCTATACCTCGAAGGATGACGTTCTCCGCCATCTCGGGCTGAATTCGGCGGCCTGAATTAGCTTGCAGGCTTGACCTTGATCAAGGCGGTTGCCGCTTTTTGATGTATTTTCTCTGCATCAATTAGAGTGTAACGCAGGAGATCGGATCATGAACCGTACCAAGAATGGACCCGGGACAGACGGGAGCCGGCGCAGCTTCCTCAAGTTTACGGGGTTCGCAACAGCGACTGCACTGGCCGGCATGGACGGCGCCCAAGCTGCAACGACCAAGCCTGCCGTGACTGTCGAAGATGTGTCGAAGCTGCCGCGCGTGAAGCAGGTCATGGTCGATCCGCCATTCCTCCCCGAACATGACCAGATTGCCCCGTCCGGACCGAGGATTATCGAGGTCACATTGCCGGTGATCGAAAAGAAGATGGCAATCGACGACGCCGGCACTGAAGTCTGGGCATTCACCTACAATGGTTCCGTCCCCGGCCCGATGATCGTGGTGCACGAGGGTGACTATGTGGAAGTAACCCTGCAGAACCTCAAAACGAATGTGCTGGAGCACAACATCGACTTCCATGCCGCCACGGGCGCGCTGGGCGGTGGTGCGTTGACCAAGGTGATGCCCGGCGAACGGGCCGTCTTGCGTTGGAAGGCCACCAAGCCCGGTGTCTTCGTCTATCACTGCGCCCCGGGCGACATCATGATTCCCTACCACGTCGTGCACGGCATGAGTGGCGCCGTGATGGTGCTGCCGCGCGACGGCCTCAAGGACGGAGACGGAAACCCAATCGTCTACGACAAGGCCTACTTCATCGGCGAGCAGGACTATTACATTCCGCGCGATGCCGAAGGCAATTTCAAGACCTATGACGGTGCAGCCGACAACATGGCCGACGCGATGGATGTCATGCGGACCCTCACGCCCACCCACGTCGTGTTCAACGGCGCGAAGGATTCGCTCACGGGCGACCGCGCATTGAAGGCAAGCGTCGGAGAGACGGTCCTCTTCATCCACGCCCAGGCCAACCGCGACAGCCGGCCCCACCTGATCGGCGGCCACGGCGATCATGTCTGGGAGGCAGGTTCGTTCAACGACAAACCAGACACCAATCTCGAGACATGGTTCATCCGTGGAGGTTCAGCCGGGGCCATGACCTATAGGTTCCAGCAGCCGGGCGTCTATGCCTATGTGAACCACAATCTGATCGAGGCCGTCATGCTCGGTGCAACTGCTCACGTTGTGGTCGATGGCGAGTGGAACGACGACCTGATGATGCAGGTGGTAAAGCCTACTGCAATGGACGTGGGCTGACGCCATGTTCACCGTTGCGGCAGCAAAGCTCATGGCCAGCGCTGTTGCGCTGGCCACGGCGGCGGTGCTGTGGACGGGACTTGCATGGCAAGACCAATACCTTCTCGACATGCCCATGCAACGCATCGTCCTCTCTCCCGAGAGGGTGATCGAAGCTGGCATCCGCGAAGTGACGGTGTCGCACTGGACCAAATGCATGGAAGCCGGAGCCTGCGAAGATCTAAAACGACCTGCATCCGCCTCCTCGCCATGGCCGATGACGGGCGTGAATCGCCTGGATGTCGATGACTACATCGCCTGGCTCAATGGCGAGACCGGACTTACCTACCGCTTGCCCACGGCAGAGGAATGGCAGTCATTGGCCGAGGACTTGCCGCGCCCTGCCTGGAACAAGCTCTTCGATGATCCGCGCATGGCCTGGGCAGCCGATTACGGCCGCATGAAACCGGTTCCAGCGCGGCTTCGTCCTTCCGGCTCCTTCGGCAGGTTCTCCAATGGCATCGAAGATCTATCAGGCAATGTCTGGGAATGGACTTCGACCTGTGCCGCCCGCGGCTTCGATGCCGTCACCTGCCCGGCCTATGTGGTGGAAGGCGCCCATCGCGCCGCGCTCTCGATCTTCGTGCGCGATCCAGCTTCCGGCGGCTGCTCGGCCGGCGTGCCGCCAGCCAACATCGGCTTCAGGCTGGTACGCGACCTCTGACGCCTAGCCGCATTTGGCCTGCATCCGCCATTTTGAACCGGCATAGCTTGGCTCGTTCTGCAGCCTGCCCTTCTGCCCATCCGGGCAGGCATAATAGCCCAAGGCTGAAGTCGCCACCGCCACCGCATCCTTTTTCTGTTTGCTGCTCATGCCCGAGACGACCATGTCATAGGCGCCGCCGCTGGCTGGTCCGAAGTCGAGCTGGTAGGTCTTG
This sequence comes from Alphaproteobacteria bacterium, assembly GCA_026400595.1. GTDB lineage: Bacteria > Pseudomonadota > Alphaproteobacteria > Rhizobiales > Aestuariivirgaceae > Aestuariivirga. The sequence continues at coordinate 2,465 of JAPLOT010000317.1, forward strand.
CCGTTGTAGAAGATGGGCTCCGAGCGGGCCTTGGGCACTGCCGCCTGCGGCTTGTCATTGGTGATCCGGACATTTGAGTCCGATCCGCTGCAGCCGTAGAGGGCAACAGCCAGCATTGCCACCGGAATGATGCGATTCATGGTCCCTCGCGCGTTCGAGGAGCCTTATGCCTGCGATGCCTCGACCCGGCAAGGCTGGCGAAGTATAGAGGCCCAATCATGACCAGCTTCGATCCCTCAGCGCTTCTCACCGCCAGAACCCGCACCGCCGACGAAGGCGCCATCATCCGCATGGCCCAGAAGTCTCGCGACCTGCGGGCGAAGGGCATGGATGTGGTCAGCCTTACGGTGGGCGAACCCGACTTCGACACGCCTGACCATATCCAGCAGGAAGCCACAGCCGCGATGAAGGCGGGCTTCACGCACTATTCGCCGGTCCAGGGCATTCCGGAACTGCGCGCGGCCCTGTCGCGAAAGCTCAAGGCCGAGAACAACCTCGACTATGCGGCGGCCGAGATCTGCGTCACCAACGGGGCCAAGCAGGCCATTGCCAATGCGGTGCTGTCGCTGATCGACCAGGGCGACGAAGTGATCATGCTGGCGCCCTTCTGGGTCTCATACGAGATCACCGTGCGCTTCGCCGGCGGCACGCCGGTGGTGCTGGCCGCGACCGTCGACGAGGACTACAAGGTTCCCGCCAGCCGGATCGCCGCCGCCATCACGCCACGCACGAAGCTCTTGATTCTCAATTCGCCCTCCAATCCCACCGGCGCGGTCTGGTCGGCCAATGAACTTGAGGCCATCGCGGAAATCGTGCGCCTCCATCCCCGCATGATGGTGCTCTCCGACGAGATCTACGAGTACATCATGTTCGATGGCCGGATGGCCTCGATCGGGGCCCTGCCCGGCATGCGCGAGCGCACCATCACGGTCAACGGCTTCTCCAAGGGTTTTGCCATGACCGGCTGGCGTCTGGGTTTCGCGGCCGCCGTCGAGCCGGTGACCAGGGCCATGGTTCGCATGCAGGGAACCATCACCACCGGCGCCAACCAGTTCGTGCAGCGCGCGGCCATCGCTGCCCTCGAAGGCCCGCGCGAAGAGGTCGAACGCATGCGCCTTCGGTACAGGGCGCGGCGCGACATGGTGCTGGCCGGCCTGCGGGCCATTGAAGGTGTGAGGATCGGCAGCATTCCCGCCACCTTCTATGCCTTCCCGGATGTCTCGGCCCTGCTTGGCCGGAAGGCGGGCAATCATGTCATGGACACGACCGACAGGCTTTGCGACTGGCTGCTCGAGGAGCACGGCGTCGCAGTGGTTCCCGGCACGGCCTTCGGCGCGCCCGGCTCGATCCGCCTGTCATTCGCAGCGAGCGAAGCGGACATTCAGAAGGCGCTGGACCGGATGTCCAGCGCCCTCAAATCCCTCGCCTGACTACTCCGCCGCCTCGCGCAGCCCGCCGGCATCATTGGCGGGCTTGGCGACGACATCGGTGACCAGCACGTCCGACTCGTTCTCATGGTCATGCATGTGGCGACGGTCGCGCGCGACATAGGAGTAGATCGCGGGCGTGATGAACAGCGTGAACAGGGTTCCGATGGTCATGCCGGCCGCGATCACCACGCCGATGTCGAAGCGGCTCTTGGCGCCTGCCCCATCGGCGATCAGCAGCGGAACGACGCCGATCACCATGGCGGCGGTCGTCATCAGGATCGGGCGCAGGCGCACCGCGGCTGCTTCCTTGATCGCCAGGTTCTTGTCGTAACCCTTGGTTTCCTGGAGCTTGTTGGCGAACTCCACCATCAGGATGCCGTGCTTGGCGATCAGGCCGATGAGGGTGACGAGGCCGATCTGGGTATAGATGTTGATCGTGCCGGACCCCAGATTCACGGGCGGGTTGTTCTGCATCATGCCGTTGATTTCGCCGAGGACGAACAGCACGAAGAGGGCGCCGAACACCGTGGCTGGCAGACCGATGAGGATGATGAAGGGATCGCGGAAGCTCTCGAACTGCGCGGCGAGGACCAGGTAGATGAGCAGCAGCGCCACGCCGAAGGTAATGGCAAGCGTATTGCCTTCCTTGACGAACTGGCGGCTCTCGCCCTTGAAGTCATAGGACATGCCTTGCGGCATCAACTCGTCGGCCTTCTGCTGCAGGAACGCCACCGCCTCGCCCACGGTGCGGCCCGGGAAAGGCACGCCCTGGATCATTGCCGAGTTCAGCTGCTGGAAGGTCGACAATCCGTTCGGTTGCACCGTCTTGCTGATTGTCGTGAAGGACGACAGCGGCACCATGGTGCCATCGGATGCGCGCACCCGGTAGCTGAGGATCTGGTCGACGTTCGCGCGCTCCGTCCGGGGCACCTGCGGGATCACCTGATAGCTGCGCCCCTGCACTGTGAAGCGGTTGACGTTATTGCCGCCAAGCAGGGTCGCCAGCGTGGCACCGACTTCGCTCATGGTCACGCCCAGCTTGTTGGCCTTGTCGCGGTCCACGATCAGCTCAACCTGCGGCGTCTGGAAGCGCAGATCGGCATTGGTGAAGATGAACAATCCGCTTTTCTTGGCCTCGGCGTCGATCTGGTCGAGGACTTCCGCCAACCGCGTATACTCACCGGGATAGGTCAGCACGAACTCCACCGGAAGCTCGCCCGCCCCCACCGGGATGGCAGATGGCGCTGTGGCGAAGACGCTGACGCCGGCCAGCTTGCTGAACATCGGCTGCAATTCGGCCATGATCGAGAGATCGGACCGGTCACGCTCGCCCCACGGCTTCATGATGAATCCAAGGAAGGCGGAATGCGCGCTCGGAAACCCGGCGATGGCGAAAATGTTCTGCTTCTCCGGGATCTTCATCATCTCATCGGTCAGCACGTCGGTGTAGGTCGTCAGATAGTCGAGGTTGGTATGTTCCGGCGCATTGATGAAGGCGAAGAGCACCCCCTGGTCTTCAGCCGGGGCCAGCTCGCGGTTGATCGCGTTGTAGAGAACGGCCGACAGCGCGATGGTGAGCACCGCGGTCCAGGCAAAGACCGCGCGCTGCTTGATGGTTCCGTCGAGGCGGCGGCGATAGAAGCGCTGCAGGGCTCCGAAGACCCGTTCGACCAACCGGCCGAACCAGCTCAGTTCAGCATGCGGCTTCAGCATCTTCGACGTCATCATCGGTGACAGCGTCAAGGCGACGACGCCCGAGACCATGACCGCACCCGCCAGCGTGAAGGCGAACTCGCGGAACAGCGCGCCGGTGAGGCCCGTTGTGAAGCCGATCGGCGCATAGACCACCGCCAGCGTGATCGTCATGGCAATGATCGGCCCAGTGATTTCGCGCGCGCCCTTGATGGCGGCATCAAACGGCTTCATGCCCTCTTCGATGTGGCGATGGATGTTCTCCACCACCACGATGGCGTCGTCGACCACCAAACCGATGGCGAGCACCAGGGCAAGCAGGGTCAGCAGGTTGATGGAATAGCCCAGCGCCACCAGCACCAGAGCCACACCAACCAGCGAAAGCGGTATGGTGATGACCGGGAT
>JAPLOT010000540.1 GCA_026400595.1 Alphaproteobacteria bacterium
TCGTCGATGAAGACCAGCGCATTGTCAGGCAGGTATTCGAAGAGCGTGGGCGGCGGTTCGCCCGGCTTGCGGCCGGTGAGGTAGCGCGAATAGTTCTCGATGCCGGCGCAGGAGCCGGTGGCCATCATCATCTCGATGTCGAACATGGTACGCTGCTCCAGGCGCTGCGCCTCAAGCAGCCGGCCCGCGGCGTTGAACTCCGCCAGCCTGAGGCGCAGGTCGTTCTTGATGCGGGTAACCGCCTGTTCCAGCGTGGGCTTGGGCGTCACGTAATGCGAGTTGGAATAGATCTTGATCTGCTCCAGCTCGGCCGCCTTGTGGCCGGTGAGCGGATCGAATTCCGAAATCGACTCGATCTCGTCGCCGAAGAGCGAGATGCGCCAGGCGCGGTCCTCGAAATGCGAGGGGAAGAGTTCGATGGTATCGCCGCGCACCCGGAAGGAACCGCGCACGAAGTTCTGGTCGTTGCGCCGGTAGTGCAGCGCCACGAGATCGGCGAGGAGCTGGCGCTGCGGCACGCGCTGGCCCTTCTTCAGCATGAAGGCCATGGCCGAATAGGTCTCGACGTCGCCGATGCCGTAGATGCAGGAGACCGAGGCCACCACCACCACGTCGTCGCGCTCGAGCAGCGAGCGCGTGGCCGAGTGGCGCATGCGGTCGATCTGCTCGTTGATCGAGCTTTCCTTTTCGATGTAGGTGTCGCTGCGCGGCACATAGGCCTCGGGCGTGTAGTAGTCGTAGTAGGAGACGAAGTATTCCACAGCGTTCTCGGGGAAGAAGCTCTGGAACTCGCCGTAGAGCTGGGCGGCCAGCGTCTTGTTGGGCGCCAGGATCAGCGCCGGGCGTTGGGTGGCCTCGATGACCTTGGCCATGGTGAAGGTCTTGCCCGAGCCGGTGACGCCGAGCAGCACCTGGTCGCGCTCAAGCGCGGAAACACCTTGCACCAGTTCCGCGATGGCGGTGGGCTGGTCGCCCTTGGGCTCATACTCCGAAACCACCTTGAGACGCCGTCCCCCGTCGGACTTCTCCGGCTTCGGCGGCTTGACGGGGGTGAAGCTCTGCAGCGGCAGGAACTCCGGGCGCAGAGGCCCCAGCCCGTCAGTGATGGCGGGGAGCGGCAAGCCCTCAAGCGGCGCCTGCGGCGCCTCGGCGAATCCGCCGTCCTGTCGTGAATGTCCCATGATGGGCGGAATATAGGTGACGGGGGCCGGATCGCAAAGCGATCCTGCTGACAGATACTGTCAGGATCGGACTATCTCCGCGGGAAAAGCAGCGTGAATCCGGCCCGGGCGCCCCAGCCGGTGGGACCCACGTCCTCGGGCGAATCCACCCAGTAGCGGGCGCCGGCGAAGAACTGGACCGGCTGCTTGCCTTGGGGCCGACCGACCAAATATGGTTGGCGAGCAGGCCAAGCGTCCAGCCATTGCCTTGCCACAGGGCCACCGCCGTGGGGCCGAGACCCCACTGGTCAGGCCCGAGCAGATCGTTGGTATTGGTCGGAATATAGGCCACGGGACCGACGCCCCAGACAAAGCCGTTCACCGGCTTGGCGGGCGAGAAGAACAGACTCTGGGTTACATTGCCGAGGCCGAACTGGGAACCGGCGCCCGGGAAAATGTCGTCCTGCGAGATGATCGGCACGATGGTGCGCGAGATCAGGTTCCAGTCCTCGTTGAGCGTAATGGGAACAACCGGCTGGAAGTTCACGTAGTATTGTTCGCCGTCTTCCTCGGGACCGATGCCGCCGTTGTAGTTGCCCTGGAAAGGCACGCTGATCAGCGCGGCCACCGGGTTGGCGAGGTCCTTGGCGAGATCCTGCGAGTTCTCCTGCGCCTGCGCGGCAGAAAATGATGCAAACAAGACCGCGGCAGCTGCGCCGGCTGGTTTGAACGTCATGTCGAGCCCCCTTGTCCGCGACCGGCTCACGCCAGCGAACAACGCAAAACTAAGGCAGGGACAGCCGAGGCGCAATGCTCAAGTTTTCGGGCAAGCCGTCAGGACAGCAGCCAGTTTGTGAAGACATAGGCAATCCAGCCGAAGGCTGCGCCAGGCAGGATGTCTGCAACGTAGTGTTGCTTTGTAAAGAGCGCGCTCATGGAGATCAGCACCGGGAAAAGGAAGGCCAGCAGCAGCCAGTTCCCCAGCGACTGCGGCAGCGTGGCATGAAGATGCAGGGCTGTCAGCGTCGCCACGCTCACATGCATGCTCGGGATGCTGTTGTCATACTTGTCGAAGCGATGGACGAAGGCCAGCATGCGGAGCGACAGCGAGCCGTCGGGCTGGTATCTGCGCCAGCGCGCCGGGATCCGCACTGGAAAGAAGTAGAAGACGGCAAACTGCATGGCCAGGAGCACGAGAAAGCTGAAGGCCGTATAGTTGAAGGACTGGAACGAGGGCTGCGTGAAGACCAGCAGCAGAATGATGGGATAATAGAGACCCGAATAGATCCAGACCCACGAAGGCCAGAAAGGGATGCGGTCATCGAGGCGCGTGTCGAATTCCCGCGCGGGGCGGTAATGGTGCTTCTGGACGAAGAAGTAGAACTGATATCCGCCGATGATCATCACGATCGCGCTGACCAGGCAGATGAAATAGTCCATGGCTCCCATGACGTGGTACCGCGCGAAGCTCCGACGGCCCGACTATCGACTTCTCGGCCATTGCTGGCAAGTTCCCTTGCTCCAGGCCGTTGCCTGCAAGAGCCCGGAGAACTAGCCTCGGTGCGGCTGGCGACGGGCATGGGGGAAACAGCGGGATGAAGGGCATGGCAGGGCAGAAATCATGGGACGTGGCCTGCCTGGGCGAGCTGGTCATGGACCTCGTTCCGCATTCGCGCACCGGAGAGGAATGGCTTTACGCGCCGAGCCCCGGCGGGGCACCCGGCAACGTGGCGGCAGGGCTGGCGAGGCTCGGTCGCCGCGCGGCAATGCTGGGCAAGCTCGGCGCTGACCCGTTCGGCAGCGCAATTCTCGCCGCACTGGCGAAACATGGCGTGGACACGCGGGGCATCATGCGCAGCGCCGCGGTCAAGACCGCGCTGTCGGTCGTCACCCTGGCGCCTGATGGCGAACGCGCGTTCTCCTTCTATCGCGAGGCGCCGGCGGAGCTCGCCATCGACCTCGATGAGGCTGGCGCAGCAATCATCGCGGATTCGCGCATCCTGCATCTGGGCGTGCTGCCGCTCTCCGCCCCGCGATCCGCTGCGGCGCAGCGCCAGGCAATCACGGTGGCACGGGAGAACGGCGCATGGGTTTCGGCCGATCCCAATTTCCGCCCCGGCCTCTGGCCGGATCACGCCGCCATGCTGGCGGCCGGGCGCGAACTGGTGGGCGCGGCGCAGGTCGTGAAACTTGGCACGGAGGAACTCTTCGCGCTTGCCGGCTCGCGCGACATCGCCGCAGCGGCCTGCGCGCTCTGGCATCCGGAACTGCGGCTCATGGCTGTGACCAAGGGCGCGGCAGGCGCAGACCTCATCTCCCGGCAGTCCACCGTAAGCTGCGCGGGCTTTCCCGTCGCATCCATCGACACGACGGCGGCGGGCGATTCCTTCATGGCCGCCCTGCTCTCGCAATGCCTGGAGCGGGACCTCGACGACCTGCAACCTGAGCAGATGTCCGACATGTTGCGCCGCGCCTGTGCCGCGGGTGCGCTGGCGACGACGACGAAGGGCGCCATGGCGAGTCTGCCGGACAACGCCGCGATCGGGAAGCTGCTGGGGGCCTAGGCTGCGTAGCGCGGATTGGGCGCAAGCGCCACCGCGCCATCGCGCTTCACCACCATCTGGCGCATGCCGCGCGTCAGGATCTCCGCATAATCGTGGCCGGCATCCGCATTGCAGACCCAGACGAAGACAAGCGGTGCATCGCCGGTGTTGATCGAGCGGTGCGCCCAGTCCGGCGGGATGAAGGCGCAGGTACCCGGCACCATGTCGACGGTGCGGGATTCGCCCTGCCGCGATTCAAGCAGGAGCACTCCCCTGCCCGACTGCGTGTAGTAGACTTCGCCCCGGTCGCGACGCTGGTGGAAGTGACCACGGGTCATGAAAAACTCCTCGCCCACCTGCCCTGGCGACATGGTTGTGGTTCCGAAGATGATGTCCGAGCCCGGCTGGATGAACTCGACCACTTCATAAACCGGCAAGTCGCCGCGCGCTGCGAGCAGCGCATCGACGGCAGCCTGGTCCTGGTAACAGCCGCGCGTCTCGCCGAGGTGCTTGGCATAGCGGCCAGTGGCCTGGCCCATTGCCCCGCTCTTCGGATCGATCGCAACGCCGACGGGAAGCATCATGTCTGCACCAATGTGTTGGAATACGTCGAGGGCGCGAGGTAACGACGGCGCCTCGCAGCTGTCAAGCCATCGACGGCGCGGCGATGCTTGCGGCGTCGTGGATGATCCAGGTCACGATCGGTGTGCTGCGGCCGCGCACCATGACGGTCTGGCGCTCAGCGCCCGGAACGGCGAAGTCTGCAAGGCGCATCAGGTCATCGGAGACCACGACCTCCGCATCCGATTCCTTGGCGAAGCCTTCGAGGCGGCTGGCAGTGTTGAGCGAATCGCCGATCGCCGTCAGCGTGGTGGCCTTGCCATACCCCATCTCGCCGACGATGGCATGGCCTGCGTGCAATCCCATGGCGATGCGCAGCGGCCGTTCCAGCTCGCTGCCCAGCGACGCATTGAGCCCGGCCACGCCCTTGCCGATGAGCCTGGCCGCGGCGAGCGCCTGCCGCGCCGCCAATCCTTCGTTGCCATCAAGTCCGAACAAGGCCAGTGCGCCATCGCCGATGAACTTGTCGACATGGCCGCCCGATTCCTCCACCGCGTGCCCCACCACGTCAAAGAAGCGGTTGAGGATGAAGACCGTATCGTAGGGCAGGCGGTGCTCGGCAAGAGACGTGAAGCCGCGCAGGTCGCAGAAGAGGACCGCGATCTCGCATTCGCGCCCGCCCTGCGCCAGGCTCCTGCTGAACTGCGCGAATGACTTACGTTCGTCCAGGACCAGCAGGGGCGCAACGGAAAGATGATCGACCCGCCGCAGCTGGCAGGCGAGGCGGACATTGGGCGTGGCCTTGATCCGCTTGAGCGTGGCGCGTTCCTGAGGGGTTGGTGGCGGCTGCTTCTCCAGACCCTGCAGCACGCGCAGCCGGCAGGTTGAGCAGCGTCCGCGACCGCCGCAGACCGACATGTGCGGAATTCCGCCAATGCGGCTGGCCTCGAGCACGCTGTGCCCACGCGGCACGCTGACCA
>JAPLOT010000115.1 GCA_026400595.1 Alphaproteobacteria bacterium
ATGTTTTGCCTGTCCAGCGGTCGCGATTCGGCTGGAGTGGGTCACTCGAAGTCATTGTGGACGCTCGGATGACGTACGAGCCCCGCGGGTATGGGCAAAGTCTTTGTGCTTTCCCGGCTGGCGTAGGCTGTGGATCAGCAGGGGGCGACGCCAGTAAGGGCCGTGAATGCAGCTATTGCCAATCAACGGGGCAGGGGTGCGAATTGGATGAATCCCGGTCTTACGCGCTCGATTGCAGTGCCGCGAAGTTCAGGGTAGTTCTGTCGGTCTTTCCGGCTAAGCCCCAACAATCAAAGATGAAAACTGGCTCAGGTGAAGCTGCATTATCACGGACCCCCGCTACCAAACACCTCCAAACCTTCTGCTCTCGACTCATCCATGGCGCGGATGTAGCCTTCCCTTTCCAGAAGGGAGCGTGCCCCGTGTTGCTCACACCTGCGGCGGTCTTCAGCGATGCCTTCGCCGGTCATCTGGCCGATCAGTATGACGGCACCTTCGGGCGGCGCGAGCCGCGTTATGCCAACATGATTCACGAGGCGGCGCGGCTTGTGTTCGAGCGCATCAGCCAGAGCGACGCCCTCTACCACAATGCCGAGCACACGGCCTTCGTGACGCTGGTCGGCCAGGACATCATGCATGGCCGGCGGCTGAAGGGCGACGTCAGCCCGGAGGACTGGCTGCATTTCACCCTGGCGACCCTCACGCACGACATCGGCTATGTGCGGGGCATCTGCAATGGCGACCGGCCGGGCGCCTATGTCATCAACGAGGCGGGCGACACCTTTGCGCCGCCGCATGGCGCCTCCGATGCCTGTCTCGGCCCCTATCACATCGAACGTTCGAAGATCGCCGTGCGCGAACGCTTCAGGGGCCACGCGATCATCGATCCCGAACGCCTGGCGCGGGCCATCGAACTGACACGCTTTCCCGTGCCGGACGACGATGACCACCGCGAGACCAACACGGACGCCGGCCTGGTGCGCGCCGCCGATCTCATCGGCCAGCTGGCCGATCCCTTCTATCCGCGCAAGCTCAACGCGCTCTTTCACGAATTCGAGGAAATGGGTTGTAACCAGCGGCTGGGCTATGCCTCGCCAGCCGACATCGCAATTGGCTATCCGAAGTTCTTCTGGACGCGGGTGCAGCCCTATCTCACCGACGCGCTGTCCTACCTGTCGCTCACCGTCAGCGGCCGGCAATGGGTGGCCAATCTCAATTCCAACGTCTTCGAGGTCGAGCACGGAATCCGCACCATGGGCCCCGAGATCCGGCGATAGGTTTCGGCTTTGACGAGGGGCCCGGCATTCGTGCAAGCTGTATGCACAATGCAGATGTCAGGAGGCGCAAGATGATCGATGCCCGTTACAAGAAGCTCACCGGAATGCACGCCGGGCATATTTACAAGGTCAAGGCGCCAGCCAGCGAAATGGACAGCCCGATGCGCTGGTCGCTGCAGAACGAGGCAAAGGCTGATGACCGGCTCATCGTGCCGGAGGACGATCTGAAGGACGCCCGGATCTGGCAGCCGCTCGCCTGATCGACGGCTGGAAGGGGGCGCGCCGGCCCTGACCCCTGCGGGGGCATCACAATCAGGCCATAATTGCGACGGATCGGTAAGTGGCTGGGCGATCTGCCAGGTTTCCGCTCTGCTTACCATGGGGCGCAGGCACGATGGACGGCGGCGCCGAGATGGTGGATCGTGGCGCCGGAGGAATGGATGCACAGACACGTCTTGGTTCTGTCCGGCTTGCTGCTCGCGGCGCTCGCGCTGCCGGGCGGCAGCGCCTTGGCCGATGATCTTTCCGCCTGTACCGCCAGTGCACCCACCGCCCTGAACCAGCGGATCGCGAGTTGCAGCCGCGCGATCGCTTCGGATCGCGCACCGCCAGACGCCTATCTGGCCCGCGGCCAGGCCTTTCGCATGAAAGCAGACTACGGGGATGCGATCGAGGATTTCGACGCTGTCATCGACATGGACGCCGCGCCGGCGCTGACGGCCGAGGCGCTGCTCGGACGCGGTGCCGCCTTCGCCGCGCGGGGGAAGCTCAGAAAGGCCATCGCCGATCTGGGCCGCGCGCTGGACATTGGCCTGCCGCCGGGCCGACAGGCCGCCGCCTACTATTACCGCGGTCTCGCTCATGCCGATGCCGGGAATTTCGATGAGTCGGTGGCGGACTTCGATGCTGCCATCCGGCTTGGTTTCACCAGCGCCCGGGCCTACGGCTATCGCGGCTCGGCCAATGCCGCGCGCGGTGACTATGACCTGGCGATCAGGGACT
>JAPLOT010000183.1 GCA_026400595.1 Alphaproteobacteria bacterium
CTTCTGACGGCAGTTGGCCAGATCATGCTGGGCACGCGTCAGGCCCAGATGGCGCTTTTGCAGGCTGGCGCGCTCGGCGGCATGCTGGCGCTCGACGTCAGAACGCGCCACAAGGTCCCGGTATTGCTGCTCCTGCCGGGCGTGTTCAGTTGCAAGCTGGGCAGTCAGTTCATCGATGCGGCGCAGCACTGTCTGCCCCTGGGCTTCAAGCCGCTTAGTCTCCTTACGGTACAAGTCCACGAAGGCGCCCATGACCATGTCGAGTTCCTCGAACATTCCGGCGTTGGGCCCATCGCGGAAGGCTTCGATGAGTGGCGCCGCACAGGTCTCCGCCACAGTCTCCCCGTGGCGGCGCATGACGGCACTCGCATCCGAAACCGCGTGACGGAGATCGGCCATTGCCGCCACCTCGCGTCCGCGCAGCGCCTTGCTGGCATGGGCCTCGTTGATCAGTTCCGCATCAGCACCATCGGCAACCTGGAGTTCCTGAAGCCTCTTGGCGACGACATCGATTTCCGGAACAACGTCTTCGATCTCCCGTATCCGGCCCTCGAGCATTCTGAGTTCCGCCGCACTGTCCTGAACCTGCCGCTTCGCCCGGCTGATCTCGACCTCAACCTCCCGGATGGTTTCCTCGGCGAAGCGGTCCATCAGTGAAAGCTGGAAGCGGGGCGTGGTCGCGATTTCCTCGATCTCATTCTGACTGTAAATATCGGCCTTGAACACCAGGTCCCGGTCCAGCGACACAGGAACAGGCTCACCATCATGGTCAAGGACCTGCACGTCATCGCCCCACGGCCGTTCGGCACGATAGCGCGTGCCATGCTTTGTCTCGACCTCGAGGTAGATCGTGCCGCTGCCCAGGTTGCCCCTGACATGACCCTCAATGGCCTTGGCACGGGGGCCACTGTCGGCAATGTCGGGCATCATGCCGAGGATGTAGCGGATGAATTCGAGCACCGTGGTCTTGCCGGTCCCGCGGCCGCCGATGATGCAATTGAGCCCGTCACTGAACTCCAGACGTGTACCGTCAAGAAATCCACCGGCCACCTCGATGCTGAGAATGCGATGGTGTGGATGATGGCTGCCGTCACGATGCTTGCCCACTGTCTGTTTCTGCATCGGCGACGTGTCCATCGATCACTCCTCCACCCGAAACGCCGGTGGCGCCGCTGGATGAGCCACCCGGGATCTTCACTTTGTTCTGCTTTTGTTCTATTGAAGCCGAGGAGTCAATGCCGATTCTCCCGCGATCGCCCGCGTCAGGCCCCAGAATTCGCCAGAGCTACGATAAGCTTATGATTCGAATGGGATTCGTCAGCGCTCATTTTTCAACACGCGTCAGGCCTACAGGACGAGCGGAAACATGTTGTCCGAGGACGCCCCCTGCCTGGTCTGCACGCGTCAGGCGGAAAACTCCTCGGTCTGGGCAGATGGCTGCACCGTCGCTCCAGGATGGAGGTTGGATATGATGCGCAGGTACATCACCAACGCCGTCTTTCTTGCGGGTCTTCTGGCCGCCACGGCCACCGCGGAGAGCGACTCTCTGATTCAAGGCACTGCAACCGTTATCGATGGTGACACGATCGAGATTCACGGCCAGCGAATCCGGCTCGATGCCATTGATGCGCCGGAAGGCCGCCAGCAGTGTCAGAAGGCCGACGAAACTTCCTACCCGTGTGGAAGAAGGTCGGCCTTCGCC
>JAPLOT010000190.1 GCA_026400595.1 Alphaproteobacteria bacterium
CACGTCCTTCGGATGAATCTTGACGCGCGCCACATAGAGCGGGCGATTCTCTGCCTTGTTGACCGCCTCCACCTCGTGGCGGTCGACGTCTGACTTTTCGACGGTGTTGATGACCTGAACCATGTGCTGTCTGCCGCGACCCCCGTCGCCGTAACGCTACTCCCGGGCGGAAGCCGGGTCTCCTCAAACCTGCGCGGCGTCTCAACCGTCAGCCGCGCAGGACTCTCCTGTGACTGGACGGTTGGCCTACTGGCCGCCGCCGAGCGAGTGAACAAAGACGGCCAGCTGCTTTACCGTCGCATCGTCGAGGCGTCCGGCCCAGGCCGGCATCACGCCCTGCCGCGGCTTGTGGATCTGCGCCGTGATCGCTTCCAGCCCGTTGCCGTAGAGCCAGATGGAGTCGGTGAGGTTCGGCGCGCCGAAGTCGATCAGGCCCTTGCCGTCCTCGCCATGGCAGGAGGCGCAGTTGTCGACGAAGAGCTGCTTGCCGCGCTCGGCTGCCGTGGCGTCGGCCTGTCCGCCCGCGAGCGTCAGGGTGTAGTTCGCCACGTCGGCGATCTGCTCCGGCGTCAGGATGCCGTCAACGCCGAAGGCCGGCATCTGCGAGTCGCGCGTCTCGCCGTTGAGCGTATAGCGGATGCCGTTGCGCAGCGTGGTGTGGATCTGGTCGGCCGTGCCGCCCCAGAGCCAATCGTCGTCGTTGAGGTTCGGATAGCCCGCGCCGCCTGCCGCGCCCGAGCCATGGCACTGGACGCAGTTCACCTTGAAGGCGGCCGCACCGCCGGCGCGTGCGAATTCGAGCAGGGCAGGGTCCTTCAGGATATCGTCGACCGAGGCCGAGGCGATCTTCTGCAGCTGCTCGCCCTGTGCGGCCCTTGCCTGCGCGATGCTCTCGCTCACCGCGGCGCGCGAGCTGTAGCCCAGGATGCCGGGCGTCGCGCCATTGAGCAGCGGCCAGGCCGGGTAAAGCACGGTGTAGACGGCGGCCCAGGCGATGGTGGCGTAGAAGGTGTAGAGCCACCAGCGCGGGAGCGGCGTGTTCAGTTCCTTGATGCCGTCCCACTCATGCCCGGTCGTTGCCGTTCCGGTGATGTCGTCGTGTTCAATCTTTGACATGGAAGTCAGTCCTTCGGATCTTTCTTGAGTGGGATGCGCGCGACGTCGTCGTAGATCTTCTTGGATCCTGGCCGGAAGGCCCAGATCACGATCCCGATGAAGATGAGGACCATGAGGAGCAGGCCCCAACTGTCGGCGAAGCTGCGGAGTGCGTCATAGCTCATGGCGTCACCTCGAGGCCGCGGCTTTGAAGGTCGAGGTGTCGACCAGCGTGCCGAGCATCTGCATGTAGGCGATGAGCGCATCCATCTCCGTGATCTTGCCCTGGCCGTCATAGTCGCGGGCCTGGGCCTTCTTGTAGCGCTCCAGCATGCCGTCTGCGTCGTTGCCGGTGGCCTGGGCCACGAAATCGGCCTCGGCATTGGCGATCTGCTCTTCGCTGTACATGGCGCCGCGGCCATTGTTCACCACCAGGTTGAGCGCCGCGAGGTGCTTGCCGATGCCCTTGCCGTCGATCTCCTTGTTGAGAAGGAAGGCGTAACCCGGCATCACCGATTCCGGCACCACGCTGCGCGGATCGATCAGGTGCTGGCGGTGCCATTCGTCAGAGTAGCGTCCGCCGACCCGGGCGAGATCCGGCCCGGTGCGCTTCGAGCCCCACTGGAAGGGATGGTCGTACATCGACTCCGCCGCCAGGCTGAAGTGGCCGTAGCGTTCCACTTCGTCGCGGAAGGGACGGATCATCTGGCTGTGGCAGTTGTAGCAGCCCTCGCGGATGTAGACGTTGCGGCCCGCCAGCTCGAGCGGAGAGTAGGGCCGCATGCCTTCCACGTCCTCGATGGTGTTCTCGAGGTAGAAGAGGGGCGTGATCTGCACCAGGCCGCCGATGGTCACCACGAGGAAGCTGAGGATCAGCAGGAGCGTGGCGTTCTTTTCGATTGTTGCGTGGTTCATGGCACGTGTTCCTGATGCTTATGCGGTGACCGGAACCCCGGCAGGGGCTTCGGCGCGCGTGTCGCCGCGCACGGTGCGGTAGAGGTTGTAGACCATGATCAGCGCACCCACGAGGAAGAGGGCGCCGCCGAAGGCCCGGATGACATAGTAGGGATGCATGGCGGCCACCGTCTCCGCGAAGGAGTAGACGAGGAAGCCGTTGGCATCGTACTCGCGCCACATGAGGCCCTGCATGATGCCCGACACCAACATGGCCGAGGCGTAGACCACGATGCCGAGGGTGGCGAGCCAGACATGCCAGCTGACCAGGCGCAGCGAATACACCTCCTTGCGGCCCCAGAGCTTGGGGAAGAGATGGTACATGCAGCCCATCGAGATCATGCCAACCCATCCGAGCGCACCGGAATGCACGTGGCCGATGGTCCAGTCGGTGTAGTGCGACAGCGAGTTCACCGCCTTGATCGACATCATCGGACCTTCGAAGGTGGACATGCCGTAGAAGGCGATCGAGATCACCATCATGCGCAGCACGGGATCGGTGCGCAGCTTGTCCCAGGCGCCCGAGAGCGTCATCAGGCCGTTGATCATGCCGCCCCAGGAGGGCATCCACAGCATGATCGAGAAGACCATGCCCAGCGTCTGCGCCCAGTCGGGCAGGGCGGTATAGTGCAGGTGGTGCGGACCGGCCCAGATGTAGAGGAAGATCAGCGACCAGAAGTGCACGTTCGACAGGCGGTAGGAATAGACCGGGCGATCGGCCCGCTTCGGCACGAAGTAGTACATCATGCCGAGGAAGCCGGCGGTGAGGAAGAAGCCCACCGCGTTATGCCCGTACCACCACTGGGTCAGCGCGTCCTGCACGCCCGAGAACATCGCGTAGCTCTTGTAACCCATGAAGGAGACCGGCATCGTCAGGTTGTTGACGATGTGCAGCATCGCGATGGTCACGATCATCGCGAGGTAGAACCAGTTGGCCACGTAGATGTGGGGTTCCTTGCGCTTCAGCAGCGTGCCGAAGAAGACCAGGAAGTAGGCGACCCAGACCACCGTGAGCCACAGGTCGATGTACCATTCGGGTTCGGCATACTCCTTGCCCTGGGTCACGCCGAGGAGATATCCGGTGGCGGCCAGGACGATGAAGAGCTGGTAGCCCCAGAAGACGAACCAGGCGAGATTGCCCAGCGCCAGGCGGGCGCGGCAGGTGCGCTGGACGACGTAGAAGCTGGTGCAGAGCAGGGCGTTGCCCCCGAAGGCGAAGATCACTGCCGAGGTGTGCAGGGGCCTCAACCGTCCGAAGTTGAACCATTCGAGGTTGGGGTTCCAGGCCGGATAGGCCAGCTGCAGCGCGATCACCAGCCCGACCAGGAAGCCGATCACGCCCCAGAAGACCGTGGCAATCGCCCCCGCCCTCACGACGCCGTCGAAGTACTCCGTCTCGGTCGCCGGGGGCTTGTGGGCGTTGCGGGCGATCATGATCACCGCAAGGATCGCGGCGGCCGCAAAGATGAACATGTGAATGGCGAAGGGGAGGTCATCCGCCTTGGCGCCCAGCGTGATGGCCAGGATGGCGATCAGCCCGAGCAGACCCATCTGCACGTATGATCCCGATCCCGGCCCGTGTGTAAGTGTTCCCGACCCCATGATTGTCCTCATTCTGCTTGGAGTATGCGTCCACAAATGTTCCACCTTCTGTCCAGAGACATTGACGTGGATCAAACGCGACGGGTGGCAATGTCGCGGCCGGCTTTGCCAAAGGTCGAATCCCGGTTGATTTTGCCACGTCGCAAAGGGATCATCGGCCATGTTCCACGACTGGACGATCCTGCTCGTCGGCC
>JAPLOT010000323.1 GCA_026400595.1 Alphaproteobacteria bacterium
AAGCGCCGGCCGATGCAGAGCTGGTTGCAGGAGATGCAGGGCCGGATATCCTCGGCCCGCCCCGCCTTTGCCTTGTTGGCCAGATGCGGATCGGCGATCTGTCCGCGCACGATCGACACAAGGTCGGATTTTCCTTCGCTCAGCACGGCCTCGGCATTGGCCGGCGTTTTCACCCGCGCCTCCATGGTGACTCTGGCGTGCGTGACAACCTGCTTGATGGCCGCCGCATCGTCGCGGCCCAGGAACATCCCGAAATGGAAGCTTGGCACGATCTTGGAGAACTGGTTGAGATAGCTGCCTGTGCCGCAGGAGAAATAGTCGACGAGTCCGCGCTGGTCGAGCCAGCTCACGATCTCCTGCTTGTCGGCCAGCGACAATCCCCCCGGATAGGGTTCGCCCCCCGAGATGGTCATGCCGATGATGAAGTCGTCGCCAGCCATTTTCCGGATGCGGCTGGCGACCTCGACGGTGAAGCGCAGCCTGTTTTCGAGCGAGCCGCCCCACTTGTCGGTGCGCTTGTTGGTCAGTGGCGACCAGAACTGGTCGATGAGGCAGTTGTATCCCGCGAAGAGATCGACACCGTCGAATCCCGCATCGCGGTCGCGGCGCGCGGCTTCGACGAAGGCTGCGATCAGTTCCTCGACCTCGGCCTCGGTCATGGCATGACTGCCCCAGGGATCGTGGAAGGAGGGAACACCGGATGGCGACCAGTAGGGTTCCCAGCTGTTGTCCTGATCGCCATGCCCGCCGACATGATAGATCTGGTGGATCATCACCGTGCCATGCGAATGGCATTCATCGGTGATCACGCGGAAATGCGGGATGACCGCGTCGCTTTCATGCAGGAAATTCCCGCGCGTCAGGATGCCGGTGCGATGGGCTGGCGAGGGCTCGATCACGATCATCGCCGCACCACCGCGCGCCCTTTCCCGGTAGTAGCCGAAATGGCGCGGCCCCGGAATGCCCTCATGACTCATGTTGGCCGTATGGGCCCCGAAGACGATACGGTTCTTCAGCGTCTTGTGGCGCAGTTGCAGGGGCGAGAAGAGCGTTGGAAAGGGTTCTGACATGTCTGGCCTCAGTCGATGGGAGATCCGCCTTCCGCCGTGCGCTTCGCGACGAAGGCTTCGAGGGCTTCACGAATTGCCGGGTTCATGGCCGGCGCCTGGTAAATCTGCAGTGCTTCCTGCCAGACACCTGTCGCGCGTTCCGCAGCCGTCTTTCCGCCGGCCTCGAGCCACGCACCATGGTTCTGCGTCGACGAGATCATGGGGCGGTAAAAGGCGGTCTCGAAGGTCGCGATGGTGCGCGCGGTGCCGAAGAAATGCCCGCCCGGCCCGACCGCTGCGATCTCGTCAAGCGCCAGGCTGTCTTTGGTTACACTGACAGGCTCCATGAGCTGCATCATGGTCTGGACGATCTCGCAATCAAGCACGAATTTCTCGTAGGACGTGCAGAGTCCGCCTTCGACCCATCCGGCGGCATGCATGAGCAGGTGTGCCCCGGCATTCATGGCCGCGAAGACGGAACCCGTCGACTCCAGGCCAGATGCGAAATCCGGAATATTCGATGCGCTGAAATTGGATGAGCGCATCGGCATCCGGTAGCGCCGCGCCATCTGGCCCCCGATCAGCGTGCAGCGATGCATGTCGGCGATGCCATAGGCGGGTGCGCCTGTCTTCATGTCCACATTCATGGCCGCGCAGCCATAGAGAACCGGCGCCCCCGGCCGCACGAGCTGGCCGAGCGTCACGCCGAAAAGGACCTCGGCGGTGTTGAGCGCCATGGCACTGGCGATGGTTGCCGGGGTCGAGGCGCCGGCCATGACGAAGGGCGTGAGCAGCACCGGCTGGCCGTAGCGGGCCATGTCCATGACGCCGATGGTCATGGGCACATCGTATTGCAGTGGCGTGTTGGTGTTTATGATCGAGAAGACGCCCGGCCGCTCGGCGAACTGCTCCAGCGTTTCTCCGCGGGCCATGGCACACATGTTCAGGACATCGGCAATGCGCTGCCGGCTCTGGCAGAAGACATAGGGCACCTTGTCGGTGACCGTCAGCATGGCCAGCGCCGCGACCAGATGCCGGTCACGCACCTCGATGTCGAGCGGCTCGACGGGCCAGCCGTTCATCTGCACGGCGTTGAAGACCTGGGTCAGCTTTAGAAGCTCGGTGAGATCAGCCAGGGTACCCGGCCGCCGGCCGCGCTGAAGATCGGTGACATTTGGCGGCCCCAGCACGGCGGCCGTGGTCATCCTGTCGCGCCCGAGGGTCACGGCTCGTGCCGGATTCCGGGGGACCAGCGTGAAGGACGGCGGGACCGTCGTCAGGGCATGTTCGACGATCTCCCGGCCAAGCCGGACGAGGCCTTCGCCGTCGTCGACGCGTGCCCCTGCCTGGCGGAAGAGATCGCGGGCCTCCTTCACCTGACAGCGCAGGCCGATGTCTTCCAGAATGTCCAGGGCGGCACGGTGGATCGCTTCCACCTCATCGTCAGAAACGAGATTGAGCGGCGGAAACGGGTTCCTCAAATTGCTCCACGGCTTCTGGACAATGTCCTGAACCCGGCGCCGCCGTCCTGACCCTGCCCGGATGTTCACGGGCGCCGGCATTCGGCACCAAGGAATGATTGGGTGCGCTTCACCGAAGCCGAAAGGCCACGGCCGATCCCTGACGCCTCATGCTGCAAGTCACTCTCCGGCTGTCTCATGACATCACCTCGAAATGCTAGCCCTTGGCGAACCGCAGCGGCAACCGAACAAAGTGCCTGCAAGCGTTGCAATTATTTCACGTTGCGCCGTACGCCGTGATTTCGCATGATCGCACCAACAGGCCCGCAGAGGCCGGAGGGAGGGGCATGCTCAGACTCGCAATTCGAAGACTTGCGTCCATGATCCTGATCATGTTCGTGATTTCGGTCTTGCTCTTCCTCTTCTTCGAAGGCGACAAGCTGAACCTCGCCATGCGGGTCCTGGGCCAGTACTCAACCATGGAAGGCCGGCTGCAGTGGCTTGAAGACAACGGCTACAACCGCCCACTCGTGATCCGCTACTTCTCCTGGCTCCTGGGCTTCATCACCGGCGACTGGAACGAGTCGGCGCAGTTCGCGACGCCGGTCTTCACCTTCCTGCTGCCGCGCCTGGCCAATACGGCCATTCTCGGACTCTGCGTCTTCGTCTGCACCGTGGCCATCGCCCTCGTTCTGGGCGTGCTGTCGGGTATCGCGGAGGCCAGCTTCCGCGACCGCGCCATCACGGTCCTGTCCGTTCTCACCACCTCGGTACCGGAATTTGCTTCGGCCACATTCCTGGTGGCGGTCTTTGTCTATTGGCTGGGCTGGCTTCCGGGCTCGTCTTCCTTTTCCAACGGCTTTGCCTGGAATGAACTGGTCCTGCCGGTGGCCGCACTGGTGCTCTACAACTTCGGCTACTACACCCGCATGACACGGGCCTCGATGGCCGAGGTGATGGGCTCGCAATACATCCGCACCGCCATCCTCAAGGGCCTGCCCTACAAGCGCGTGATCGTCCGCCATGCGCTGCGCAATGCCCTCATCGCGCCCTTCACGGTCATGATCCTGCAGCTCAACTATCTGCTGTCGGGCGTGGTCGTCACCGAGGTGTTCTTCGCCTATGACGGCTATGGCAAGGCCCTCTACGACGCCGCCATGTTCGGCGATGTCTATCTCATCCTTGCCGGTGCAATGGTCGCCGTGGTGGTGGCGGTGCTGTCCCAGTTCATCTCGGACATCGGCTATACCTATCTCAACCCCCGCATCCGGTTCGCGTGAGGAGGCAGCCATGACCGATCTCGCCCAGACCGCACCGCGCCCCAGCCGCTTCCGCAAGCTTGGCCGCTCCATCGGCCTCCTGCGGGAATCGCCGATCGGAATGGTCGGCGCCTTCCTGCTCCTTTTCTGGATCTTCATCGCCGTCTTTGCAGATCTTCTTCCGCTGCGCGACCCGCTGGCCCAATCGGCACCCGACCTGCTGAAGCCCATGATGTCGCCCGCACCGGACGGCGGTTACTTCTGGCTCGGAACCGACGACAAGGGCCGCGATATCCTGTCCCGCCTGTTCTACGGTTCCCGCCTTGTGCTGTTCTGGTCCGTCCTGGCAACTGTCGTGGCCTATGTGGTCGGCATGCTGATGGGCGTCGCGGCCGGCTACCGCGGCGGCTGGTGGGACGAGGTGCTCTCCTTCCTCGGCAATGTCTTCCTCGCCTTCCCCCAGATGGTTCTCTATATCGTGATCCTGTCGCAGCTCGGCCCCGACTCTCCCGTCGGCATGTGGCTCTCATCCCAGGGCTTCAGCACGGTCTGGGTCAAGGGTCTGACAATTGTGCTCGCGGTGATGTTCGCAACCGCCCCGCAGGTGGCCCGCATCGTGCGCGGCATCGTGCTCGATCTGAAGACACGCGACTATGTCGCGGCGGCGGAAGTGCGCGGCGAGAGCCCGCTCTACATCATGATCGTGGAACTCCTGCCCAATGCCCGGGGGCCCCTGATCGTCGATGCCTGCCTGCGTCTCGGCTATGTCACCATCGCAATCGCCGCGCTCGGCTTCCTGGGGCTTGGCCTGCCGCCGCCGGAACCTGACTGGGGCAAGATGATCTCCGAGGTCCGCGGCTTCGGCGCCATGGCGGCGAATGCCATGATCTGGCCGGCGCTGGCAATCTCGTCGCTGGTCCTGGGCCTAAACCTGCTGGCCGACGGCCTGCGTGAAATCTCGCTGAGGGACTGACGCCATGACCACGCCCGTCCTCGAATGCCGCAACGTCTCGATCTCCTACTATACCCGCGCCGGAGAGGTGCCGGCCGTCTACGACTTCAACCTCACGGTCAATCCCGGCGAAGCGGTCGGCATCGTGGGCGAATCCGGCTGCGGCAAGTCCACTGTCGCACTCGCCATCATGCAGTACATGGGCAAGAACGGAGCTGTGACCGGGGGAGAGATCCGTTTCATGGGCCGTGACATGCGGAGCATGAGCGCAGAGGAATTGCGTGACATTCGCGGCTCGCGCATCTCGATGATCTATCAGGAGCCGATGGCCTCGCTCAACCCGTCCATGCTGGTCGGCGAGCAGCTCAACGAAGTCACGATGATCCACGAAGGGCTCGACGCTGGCACCGCCGCCGTCCGGTCAATGGAAATGCTGGATGCAGTGCGGCTGCCCGATCCCCGGCGGATCATGGAGTCCTATCCGCATCAGTTGTCGGGCGGGCAACAGCAGCGCGTGGTGATCGGCATGGCGCTTCTCTCCAATCCCCAGCTGCTTCTGCTCGACGAACCGACCACTGCGCTGGATGTGACGGTCGAAGCGGGCGTGGTGGAGCTCATCAAGGACATCGCCAAGCGCTTCGGCACGTCGATGATCTACATCTCGCACAACCTTGGCCTGATCCTTGAGACCTGCGACCGCATCTGCGTCATGTATTCGGGCCAGTCGGTTGAGCTGGGGTCGGTCAAGCAGGTCTTCGACCAGATGCGCCATCCTTATACGCGCGGGCTCTTCGCATCGATCCCGCTGCCGGGTACTGATCGATTCACCCATCCGCTGGTTCCGATCCGCGGCCAGCTGCCGCTGCCGCGCGAACGGCCCTTGGGCTGCACCTTCGGGCCACGTTGCGACTTTTTCGCGGAGGAGATCTGCAGCAGGCCGCAACACATGGAGAGTGTTACAGGCGATGCCGGTCACGAGGTGCGCTGCGCGCGCTACGCCGCGATCGACTGGGACACCCACAAGCCGAAGGG
>JAPLOT010000133.1 GCA_026400595.1 Alphaproteobacteria bacterium
ACAAGTCCGGCCCGCTTGCCGCTGAAGGCTTCGACACGAACGATGGGCTCGGATCCCACAATCCGGAGGGCCTCCTGCAATACCGCTGCCGGAACGGCGAAGGGAATGACCTTGACGGTCGCCACCATCTCACGCCGGTCGACGACGGCGAAGGGCGCGACAGTGGCCAGGGTCAGGCTCTCGTGCAGGCGGTTGAGTGCGGATACTCTGGCCGTATCGACGATGGCGATGCCTCTCTCGGTGGCATGGAGATTGGCGCGTCCGGTGAACGGCGCCTGGGCTCGCGTCGCTTCGCCCGCGATGACCTGCGCCACGGCTGCGGCGGCCTTGTCCTCCGGCACATCATCCGCTGCGAGCCGCGCAGCAAAGACACTGTCGACGCCGGCGGATCGAAGGGCAGAGACATCAGCCGGCGACAGCACCCGTCCCTTCTTGAAGATACCGCTGCCATGCCTCACCGAATGGGCGAGAATGGCGCCTTCGGCCTCCGCAACCGGCAGTTCTCCGAATTTCATCTCACTCTCCGAGGCGCAGCGCCCGCGTCATCTCCGCCATGATCGACACGGCGATTTCAGGCGCCCCCTTGGCACCGATGCTGAGCCCGATGGGACCGCGAATACGCGAGATTTTGGCGTCTGCAAAACCGGCCTCGACCAGACGGGCCCGTCGCGTTGCCTGGGTCTTCTTCGAGCCCAGGGCGCCGACGTAGAAGAGATCCGAGCGCAACGCAGCATTCAGCGCAGGGTCGTCGATCTTGGGATCATGGGTCAGGGCGATCAGCGCCGTTCGGGCATCAAGGCCGATCCGCGGAATGACCTCGTCGGGCCACTCGGCGTAGAGCGTAACATCAGGAAACCGTGCGCCGGTCGCTCCAGGACGGCCGCGAGCGGGTCCCGCGCGGCCTCGACGCGGGCCACCAGGCGCTGGCTTCCCGTGGCCAGATCGGTAACGAGTGCAACGGCCCGCCGCTCACGGCGCGCAGCCAGAACAGCCTCGAGGAGTTCGCGTTTCACGCCAGGGGTTCCACATAGACGCCGATGCGGCCGCCGCAGGCCAGCCCGACGCGCCACGCCGTCTCGTCGGCCACGCCGAACTGGAGCAGCTTGGGTTTGCCCGTGGCAATGATGTCGACGGCTTCCGAAACAACTTCGCCTTCGACGCAGCCCCCGGAGACCGACCCGATGAAGTTTCCTTCGGCATCGATCACGAGCTGGCTACCGACCGGCTGCGGGGCCGAGCCCCAGGTTTCGACCACCGTGGCAATGGCGACCTTGCGCCCTTCCTGCAACCAGCCGGAGGCCTGTTCGAGAATGGAATGATCGGGGGCGGACATGGCAATCTCCTTGGTCTAAGCGCGCGCCATCCACTTGCGCGGATCATGCGCCGCTGCCGGCGGCCCGGCAAGGGCTGTGGCAAGGGCGCTCAGGCTGTCGAGCGAATGCACCGGACGGAACTCATCGACATGCGGCATCATCGCACGGATGCCGCCGGCCAGCGGCCTGAAACCGTCAAAGCGCAGCAGCGGATTGAGCCAGATGAGGCGCTTGGTCTGCCGCTTCAGCCGTTCCATCTCGTGTTCCAGCGTCGAGCCCTCCTCGCGGTCGAGGCCGTCGGTCATCAGAAGCACCTGAGCGCCCTGGGTGAGAACGCGCCGCGCCCACTTGTAGTTGAACTCCTTCAGTGACGTGCCGATGCGGGTGCCGCCGGACCAGTCCTTCACCGCACCCGAGACCTTCGCCATGGCCTCGTCGATGTCACGGCGCTGCAGTTCGCGGGTGATGTTGGTGAGCCGCGTTCCAAACAGGAAAACCGTCACCCGGTCGCGGTCGTTCGACAAGGCATGCAGGAAATGCAGGAACATGCGGCTGTAGTTCGAACATGATCCGGAGATGTCGCAGAGCACGACCAGCGGCGGCTCGTGCCACTGCCTGCGGCGGCGCTCGAGATCGATGAAATGGCCGCCGGCACGGAGCGAGCCTTTCAGGGTGCGCCGCATGTCGATCACGCTGCCCTTCAGGGCCGGCTCATAGCGCCGCGTCATGATCTCGCTGCGGTGAAGGCGCAGCCGGGCGATGGCCTGCCGTGCCTGGGCCTGTTCGGCCACGGTCATCTGCTCGAAGTCCTTCCGGCGCAGCACCTCGTTGGCCGAGGCGGTGAAACTCGAGTCGATTTCCAGGTCGTCCTTCTTCTCGCGCTGCTGGCTCTTGCCCTCGTGCTTGTCGAACATGGCTTCCGCCAGGCGCCGGAACCCGGCCTGCTTGGCCTTCTCGCCGATGTCGCGCGCCACCTGATGGAAGAACATCTGCATCAGCTGCTCCAGCATCTTCGGCTTCTTCCAGAAGACGTGGAAGGCCTGGTCGAAGACCTCGCGCTGATCGCGGCGCTTCACGAAGATGGCATGCAATGTCCAGTAAAAATCCTCCCGCGTCCTGAGCGATCCGCACTGCGCGGCATCGAGCGCATCAATCACGGCGCCGGGACCTACCGGGATTCCCGCTTCTCGCAAGACACGGGCAAAATGCATGATGTTCTCGGCCAGCTTGCCCGAGAGCGGCGCAAGGTTCTGATTGGCGGCCTGGGGAAACATCACCCCTTGCCCATGGTGCGGATCTCGTCCTTGATCTGGTCGAGGATGCGCTTCGCCTCGGTGCCCTGCATGCGCGAGATGTCGTCCTGATACTTCAGCAGAACGCCAAGGGTATCGTTGACGGTCGAGGGATCGAGGGTGAGCGAGTCGAGTTCATGCAGCGCGGAGACCCAGTCCAGCGTCTCGGCCACGCCAGGCGATTTGTAGAGGTCACCGCCGCGCAGTGCCTGGACAAAGAGCACGACTTCCTTCGCCAGCGCCTCGGAGGCCTGCGGCCGCCGGGCTTTTACGATCTCCAGTTCGCGCCTTGCATCCGGATAGCCGACCCAGTGATAGAGGCAACGCCGCTTGAGGGCGTCATGCACTTCGCGCGTGCGGTTGGAGGTGATGATGACGATGGGCGGCTCCTCGGCCCTGATGGTTCCCAGCTCCGGGATGGTGACCTGGAAGTCGGAGAGGACCTCCAGGAGATAGGCCTCGAAGGCCTCGTCGGTGCGGTCGAGCTCATCGATCAGCAGCACCGGCGCCTGCCCCTTCGGCGCATCCAACGCCTGCAGCAGGGGGCGCTTGATCAGAAAACGTTCGGCAAAGATATCCTGCCCCAGCCGCGCGCGGTCGAGCTCGCCCGCGGCCTCCGCCAGCCGGATCTCGATCATCTGCGCGGAGTAGTTCCACTCGTAGACGGCGGAATTGACGTCCAGGCCCTCGTAGCACTGCAGGCGGATCAGCCGGCGGCCGAGCACGTCGGCCAGCACCTTGGCGATTTCGGTCTTGCCCACGCCCGCCTCGCCTTCGAGGAAGAGGGGACGCCGCATGCGCAGGCTGAGAAACACCACCGTCGCGAGATCGCGGCCTGCCACGTAGCCGGTCGAACGCAGCTGCGTCAGGGTCTCGTCGATCGATGTGGGCAACTGGGCCATGATGCTTCCCTACGAATTGAAG
>JAPLOT010000171.1 GCA_026400595.1 Alphaproteobacteria bacterium
GCGACATGCCGCTTGAGGCTCAGACACGGTTGCTGCGCGTGCTGCAGCAGGGTGAGTATACGACCGTCGGCGGCAACCAGCCGATCAAGACCAATGTCCGGATCATCGCGGCGACGCATCGGGACCTGCGCCAGTTGATCAACCAGGGACAGTTTCGCGAGGACCTCTTCTATCGCCTCAACGTCGTGCCGCTCCGTCTTCCGCCGCTGCGGGAACGCAGCGAGGACATTGCCGACCTCGTCCGGCATTTCCTGTCCCTGGCAGTGAAGGAAGGCCTGCCGCGAAAGGAGATCGCGGCGGACGCGGTGACGCGCCTGCAGCAACATCGCTGGCCGGGCAACATCCGCGAACTGGAAAACCTGCTGCGCCGGCTGGTGGCCATCGACATCGACGACACCATCACCATCCAGGCTGTAGAGCGCGAGCTGGCCAGCACGCCGTCCCAGGTGAAGCTTGATGTCTCGGAAATCTCCACTGGCAGCCTGCCGGAATTCATGGAGAACTATCTGTCGCGCTACTTTGCCAGCTTCGGGCAGAGCCTGCCGCCCTCCGGCCTTTATGAGCGGATCCTGTCGGAGGTGGAGCCCGCCTTGTTGCGCGCCGCACTTGCTGCAACGTCGGGCAATCAGCTGCGCGCAGCGGAACTGCTTGGCATCAACCGGAATACGCTGCGGGTAAAGCTTCGGGAACGCCACGTCAGGGTCATCCGCGGCCTGTAGACTGTCGCAACTTTGCCACATTTACTGTTGATTTCATGCAACAGTTGCTCTGAACTGTTCGCATGGCTGATCGCTCACCCTCAAGGCTTACCACGAGACTTCGGCGGCTGACCGGCTGGGCCGGCTTCCTGCTGGTCGTTCTCGGGGTCGTGGTCGGCATGGCGACCTTTGCCATTCTGACCGGCCTTACGCCGCTCAAGCCGACGCCACAGACCACCATGCTGCTGCTCACGGTCAACGGCGTGGTCATGGCCGTCATGGCCCTGATGATCATCGGCCAGCTGATCTTTCTGATTGCCGAACGGCGGCAAGGGACGCCTGGTGCGGGACTCCATCTGAGGCTGGTCGGGCTGTTCAGCGCCATGGCCATCATTCCGGCGATCCTGGTGGCGGTTTTTGCCTCCGTCACCCTCAGCCGGGGCCTGGACACGTGGTTCTCGGAACGCACCCGGGCCATCGTCGACGCCGCTGTCAATGTCGCCGAGGCCTATCTCCGCGACCATGCCGAAGCAACCCGCGGCGACGTTGCGGCCATCTCGGCCGATCTGGCCCAGAACAAGGAGATGTTCGAGAAGGACCGCCCGTCCTTCGTCCGCCGGGTGGCGCGCCATGCCGCGTTGCGCGGCTTGGCCGGCGTTTTTTTGTTCAACCCTGAGTACAAGCGCATCGACGTCAAGGTCACGGCCAATGACAAGGTCCAGTTCTTCGCACCGACAGAGGAGCAGTTGAAGAAGGCGAAGGCCGGCGAGCTGCTGGTCATCCAGCCAGGCCTGGGCGGCAATGTCGTCAGGGCCCTGATGAAGCTGCCGGACTACGACAACGAGTTTCTCTATGTCTACCGCGTGGTGAACCCGTCGGTCATCGACCAGCTGGCAAAGACGCGCGAGGCGAAACAGGAGTACGACAGGCTCATGTCGCAGCGACTGGGCGTGCAGCTCACCTTCGCACTGATGTATGGCGTGGTGAGCTTTGTCTTCCTCCTCGCCGCGATCTGGACCGGCCTGTGGTTCTCCGACCGGCTGGTGGCCCCCATCGTACGCCTGCTCGATGCCTCGCGGCGCGTGACGGCCGGGCAGCTGGATGCCAAGGTCGAAGTGATCGAAGGACCGCCCGACCTTCAGACCCTGTCGAGCACCTTCAATCTGATGACGGGGCGCATCAAGCGGCAGCGTGACGAACTGGTCGAGGCCAACGAAGCCGTCGACGACCGCCGGCGCTTCACCGAAGCCATGCTGGCCGGCGTCAGCGCCGGGGTCATCGGCATCGACCCCGGCGGCAATATCTCACTCGTGAACCGATCTGCCCTCAACCTTCTCTCCATGACGGAGGAAGACCTGATGGGCAAACCGGCGGCCGTCGCGCTGCCGCACTTCCAGGAAGTGTTCCAGCAGGCCTGGTCCAGGCCTTCCGGGTTCTCGGAAGGCCAGGTCGATCTGCAGCTCCATGGCGAAGGCCGGAGCTTCTTTGCGAGGGTCACCACCGAGGCCGCAGATGCCGAACAGCACGGCCATGTCCTCACGTTCGACGATATCACCGACCTCGTGTCGGCCCAGCGAAACTCGGCCTGGGCCGACATTGCGCGGCGCATTGCCCATGAAATCAAGAACCCGCTCACGCCAATCCAACTTTCGGCCGAGCGGTTGAAGCGCAAGTACAGCAAGCAGATCACCAACGACAAGCAGGTCTTCGATCAGTGCACGGATACGATCATCAGGCAGGTTGGCGATATCGGCAGGATGGTCGACGAGTTCTCGTCCTTCGCGCGCATGCCTTCCGCGGCGCCCGAGCCGCAGAACCTGGCCGCCGTTGTGCGGGAAGCGACGGTTCTGCAGCGTGTGTCCTCGTCCGACATCGACATTGAACTGGAGGTGCGTGGCGGCGAGTTCGTCTTCCCATTTGACCGCCGACTGATCACCCAAGGCATCACCAATCTCGTGAAGAACGCGCGAGAGGCGATCGAGAGCCGCCAGCAGACCCAGCCGGAACCGCGGGGCCGCGTTCTCGTCGAAGCCGGACTGGAGCAGGGGCATCCCTTTGTCCGTGTCACGGACAATGGCGTCGGCCTGCCCAAGGAAAACCGTCATCGTCTGGCAGAACCCTACATGACAACGCGCGAGAAGGGGACAGGCCTGGGGCTCGCAATTGTCAAGCGCATCATGGAGGAACACGGTGGACGCCTCGTCCTCGAAGATGTTCCGCCGACCGAGGGGGCGACGGGCGCGCGCGTGACCTTGCTCTTCGACCAGGTTCCGGTGACGATGGAAGAGACAGTGTGATGAGAGTTGCTTATGGCCGCTGACATTCTGATCGTCGATGACGAAACCGATATCCGTGAGCTGATCGCCGGCATTCTGCAGGATGAAGGATACGAGACGCGTCTTGCACACAACAGCGATGCGGCACTGTCTGAAGTCGCGGCGCGTCGCCCGTCTCTCATCATCCTCGACATCTGGTTGATGGGATCGAAGCTCGACGGTCTCGATCTCCTCAATGTCATCAAGGAGCAGCACCCCGAGGTTCCGGTCATCATCATTTCGGGCCACGGCAACATCGAAACGGCCGTCGCAGCCATCAAGCGCGGTGCCTACGAGTACATCGAGAAGCCCTTCAAGGCGGACCGCCTTCTTCTGGTTGTCGGCCGGGCTCTCGAAACCTTCCGCTTGAAGCGGGAAAATGAGGCGCTCAAGGGCAAGGCGGGGACCGACACCGAGTTGCTGGGCAGTTCAAATGCCATGCGGCAGCTGCGACAGCTGCTGAAGAAGATCGCGCCCGCGAATAGCCGCGTGCTGATCACCGGCCCGATGGGAGCGGGCAAGGAACTGGCTGCACGGACGCTCCATTCGCTGTCACTTCGCACAAACGGACCCTTCGTCACGCTGAGTGCCGCGACCATGGCGCCGGAGCGCATGGAGGAGGAGCTTTTCGGCATCGAGGATGACGAGGGCGCGGCACGCCGCGTGGGCGCCCTTGAAGAGGCCCATGGCGGTACGCTCTATATCGACGAATTGGCAGATATGCCCCTGGAAACCCAAGGGAAAGTGTTGAGAGTGCTGGTTGACCAGACGTTTCAGCGCGTGGGCGGCTCCAAGAAGGTGAAGGTCGACGTGCGGGTCGTGTCCTCGACCAGCCGCGACCTGCCTGGCCTGATCGCAGATGGTCATTTCCGGGAGGATCTTTATCACCGGCTCGGAGTGGTTCCGGTTCGCGTGCCCGGATTGTCGGAGCGCCGTGAAGACATCCCGGAACTGGTCGAACACCTGGCCAGGCTTTACTCCCTGTCGTCCGGCCAGCCCGTGCGGCGCTTTGCCAACGACGTCATCGCCATGCTTCAGACGCGGGACTGGCCGGGCAATGTCCGGGAGCTCAAGAACAACGTCGAACGATTCATGATCCTGGCGGCCGGGGACCTGGCCAGCGAGGTGACCATGGACTCGCTACCAAGTGACGCCAGCGCGTCGTTTTCGGCCTCGGGCTCGGGGATCGAGCACCTTCTGGTGCATCCCTTGCGCGAGGCCCGGGAGGCTTTCGAGCGCGATTACATCGCCGCCCAACTGTCGCGATTCGGCGGCAACATCTCGAAAACGTCCCAATTCATCGGCATGGAACGTTCGGCGTTGCACCGGAAGATCAAACTGCTTGGCCTTTCAGCGCGTAACGAGGACGAGACCGCGTGAGCCGCCTGATTTGGCTTCCGGCGGTTTTGTGATAGCCTTGGCCGCCGCAACCGGCCCAAAAACGAGAAGAGCAAATGGCCCAAGAAAAACAGCAAAATCTCCAGGACACGTTCCTGAACCATGTGCGCAAGCAGAAGATCCCGGTCACGGTGTTTCTGGTCAACGGCGTGAAGCTCCAGGGCGTTATAACCTGGTTCGACAACTTCTGTGTGCTTCTCCGCCGTGATGGCATGTCGCAGCTGGTCTACAAGCATGCCATATCAACCATCATGCCGGGCGGTCCGATCAGCCTGTTCGACGAAGAATCGGCGGGACATTGAGCACACGGAAGCGGCTGAAGCGCGGAGACGGCGTCGATTTTCAGATCGAGGGTCCTGAGGCCACGCGCGCGATCGTGCTGCACGTGGAACGGCGCGATCGAAACGCCCCACAGGCGACCGAGCGCGACGCGGCCGCCAAGCTGGAAGAGGCGGTCGGACTTGCACTGGCAATCGATCTCGAGATCGCGGATGCCGTCATTGCGCCGCTTGCTGCGCCGAAGCCAGCCACGCTCATCGGATCCGGAAAGGTCGAGGAACTCGCGAAGCTGGTGGAGCAGACCGGAGCCGAGCTGGTTGTGGTCAATGCCCAGCTTTCACCAATCCAGCAGCGCAACCTGGAAAAGGCCTGGGGCGCCAAGGTTCTGGACCGCACCGGACTGATCCTGGAGATCTTCGGCCGGCGGGCCTCGACCAGCGAGGGCACACTGCAGGTCGAACTTGCGCATCTGCAGTACCAGAAGAGCCGCCTTGTCCGGTCCTGGACCCATCTTGAGCGTCAGCGCGGTGGCTTCGGCTTCCTCGGCGGCCCCGGCGAAAGCCAGCTGGAGGCCGACCGGCGAATCATCCAGGAGCGCATCACCAAGATCGAGCGGCAGCTCGAGTCGGTGGTCAAGACGCGCGAACTGCATCGCAAGGGCAGGGCGCGCGTTCCCTATCCGGTCGTGGCCCTGGTCGGCTATACCAATGCCGGCAAGTCGACGCTGTTCAATCGCATGAGCGGCGCGGAAGTCCTGGCCAAGGACCTGCTCTTCGCCACGCTCGATCCGACCATGCGGGTGATCAGCCTCCCGCTCGGACGCAAGGTGATCCTGTCCGATACCGTAGGCTTCATCTCAGATCTGCCGACCGCCCTGATTGCGGCGTTCCGGGCGACGCTAGAAGAGGTGCTTGAGGCAGATATCATCCTGCATGTGCGGGACGTGAGCCATACCGATACCGAGGCGCAGGCTGATGACGTGAACCGGGTGCTGAATGAGCTTGGCATCGACGAAGTGCGGCGCGGGCAGATCATCGAAGTCTGGAACAAGCTGGACCGGTTGACCCCGGAGGAGCGCCAGCTGCGGGAGGCGCAGGCGCAGCGCAAGCCTAATTGCGTGCTTGTTTCGGCGCTGACAGGCGAGGGGTTGGGACACCTGCTGGTCGCCATCGAGGACCGGTTGGGCGCAGCCGACGCGGTCTACCAGATCATTCTCGACTCCGCCGATGGCCAGGGCCTTGCGTGGCTCCATGACCGGGGCGAGGTGCTGGAGCGCCAGGACGATCCGGATGGCTGCATGCGGGTTGCCGTCCGCCTGACGGCCGAGAAAGCCGGCCAGGCCATGGCGCGCTTCGGAGCGGCAATGAGCCCGGCCGAAACGCGCAAGGCGGCGGCTGAGTAGGGCGCATCACTTGCCCAGGCGCTTGGCCTCGTCCCAGAGAGAATCCATTTCCTCAAGATTGGAATCCTTCGGCGTCTTGCCGGCCTCCGCAAGTCGCGTCTCGATATGGGCGAAGCGCCGCTCGAACTTGCCGTTTGCGGCACGCAGTGCCGCTTCCGGATCGATGCCGAGATGGCGCGCGACATTGGCCATGGCAAAGAGGAGGTCACCATACTCCTCCGCCTTC
Source organism: Alphaproteobacteria bacterium (assembly GCA_026400595.1). GTDB lineage: Bacteria > Pseudomonadota > Alphaproteobacteria > Rhizobiales > Aestuariivirgaceae > Aestuariivirga. The sequence continues at coordinate 6,319 of JAPLOT010000171.1, forward strand.
TTGCTGTCCGGCGCCTCGCGAAACTCGGCAACTTCCTCGTTGATCTTGTCGTAGACATTTTCGACCGAAGGCCAGTCGAAGCCGACCTTGGCCGCCTTTGACTGGAGCTTCACGGCTCGGGTGAGGCCGGGCAGGGCGACGGGAACGCCGTCCAGAACCCGGCGCTTAAGCTGCCCTTCGCGTTCGCGCGCCTTCATGTCTTCCCAGAAGCCCTTCGCCAGCGTGGCGGAGCGGGCCTCCTCGTCACCGAAGACATGGGGATGGCGGCGGATCATCTTGGTGCAGACAGCCTCGACCACGTCGTCGAATCCGAAGCTGCCTTCCTCCTCCGCCATCTGGGCGTGGTAGACGGACTGGAGCAGGAGGTCGCCAAGCTCCTCGCAGAGTTCGGCGCGCGACCCCCGGACGACGGCATCTGCCACTTCGTAGGCCTCCTCGATGGTGTAGGGGGCAATGGTCTCGAAGGTCTGCTCGAGGTCCCAGGGGCAGCCGGTCACCGGCGTGCGCAAGGCCTTCATGATGGCGCGAAGGGTTTCGATGCGGCGAGGGTCCATGTCGGCGGGATTGGTCATGCGAATGCACCTAGCGGATTTGGTCGGGCGCGGCTACTAGTCCAGGCATGATCGACGACTTGTTCGAGGATCCTGCGCTTGTCCAGTTCTACGACCTCGAGAACGGCTGGATGGACGATACGCGCTTCTGTCTCGGGCTCGCCAAGGGAAAGGCCTCCGTCCTCGACCTCGGCTGCGGGACGGGACTTCTTGCGGCGGCGCTTGGCGAAGGCCGCGAGGTGTTCGGCGTCGATCCAGCCGCGGCCATGCTGAAGGTGGCGCGGCAGCGGGCAGGTGGCCAACGCGTGACATGGGTCGAGGCGGATGCCCGCACCGTCCGGCTTGGGCGCCGTTTTGACCTTATCGTCATGACCGGACATGCCTTCCAGGTGCTACTGACCGACGATGACCAGCGGGCCGCCTGCGAGACCATTGCGGCGCATCTGGCGCCCGGCGGCACCTTCATCTTCGACGCGCGCAACCCGGCCGTTGCGGAATGGCGCGAATGGACGCCCGCGGCGTCGCGGCGCGCCTTCGACCATCCCGGGCTGGGGCGCATCACGGCCTGGAACGACGTTGCATATGATCCCGCGACCGAGGTGGTGACCTACGAGACGGTCTACCAGTCGGAGGCCGGCCAGGAATGGCGCGCGTCGTCCCGCATCCGTTTCGCGTCCAGGATGGCGATCGCGGCCCGGATCGCGGAGGCGGGGCTGCAGGTCGAACGCTGGCTTGGCGACTGGAAAGGCAAGTCCTTCGCCGAGGGAGATGCGGAGATGATTCCGGTGGGGAGCCAGACTGTCAGCCAAGCCTGACAACGTGTTCATAGATTCGCATAATATATATTATGGAATGTTTCTGTTGGTGCTGACTTGCCGTATTGCCGAAGAGTTGCATAAACTATCAACTTGACGCTTGATGCTCACGCTTCAGATCAGGACTTCAAGCCCGTCAAACGCTGGCGCGACGCCCGTCGGCAGTTCGGCGCGGAGCGTCTCGTAGTCCAGATCGATGTGCATGTTTGTAATGATGGCACGCTGCGGCTTCATCCGCACGATCCAGTCCAGGGTCTCCGGAAGGCTCAGATGGCTGGGATGACCCGTCCGGCGCAGCGCGTCCACCACCCAGAGATCCAGGCCCTCGAGAAAAGACAGGCTCTCGTCAGGCACGCCGTTGAGGTCGGGCGTATAGGCCGCGGCGCCAATCCGGAAGCCGAGCGCGTCGATGTTGCCATGATGGACCCGGAACGGAAGCGCCGTGATGTCACCGCCCGCACCACCGATGGTGACGGGCGTTCCGGCCTGCAGGCGGTTCAGGTTCAGGATGGGCGGATAGTCGCTGCCGGGCGCGCTATAGAAGCAATAGGCGAAGCGCGTCATGAGCATCTGGCCCGTCGGTTCATCGGCCCAGACCTCCACCTTGCGAC
>JAPLOT010000136.1 GCA_026400595.1 Alphaproteobacteria bacterium
CGTCGATGGGGAGGTTCCGCTCGATGAAATGCGTGTCGAGCGCGCCGGCGATGAAGGCGGAATGATCGAGCACCGCACCGAGAAAGTCGCGGTTCGTCACGACCGGACCAACACCGAGCATTTCGAGGGCGCGTCGGAGCCGCACGATTGCCTCGGCGCGCGTGGGCGCGTGGGCGATGATCTTGGCAAGCAAGGGATCGTAGTGGACGCCAATCTCGCTCCCGGCTTCGACCCCGCTGTCGTAGCGCACGCCCGGAATCGCGGCGGGCGCCCAGAGCAGGACGCTCCCGGTCGCGGGCAGGAAGTCCGCGACCGGGTCCTCCGCGTAGAGCCGGGCTTCAATGGCATGCCCCGTGAAGGTGACCTCAGCCTGGGTCAACGGCAGTGCGGCGCCCTCGGCGAGCAGAATCTGCCACCGCACGAGATCGAGTCCGGTCACCGCCTCCGTGACCGGATGCTCCACTTGCAGGCGCGTGTTCATTTCGAGGAAGAAGAAGGACCGGTCCTGCCCTGCCACAAACTCCACCGTGCCGGCAGAATCGTAGTTCACTGCCTTGGCCAGTGCCACGGCCTGTTCGCCCATGGCCTTTCGCGTCTGCGGATCGAGCAAGGGGGATGGCGCTTCCTCGATGACCTTCTGGTTGCGGCGCTGGATCGAGCATTCGCGCTCGCCCAGGTAGATGACGTTGCCGTGCTTGTCGCCGAGCACCTGGATCTCGATGTGGCGCGGATTGACGATGAACTTCTCGATGAAGACGCGGTCATCGCCGAAGGAAGACATGGCTTCGGACTTGGCGCGGGCAAAGCCGTCCTTCACCTCGGCTGCCGAATGGGCAATGCGCATGCCCTTGCCGCCGCCGCCGGCCGAGGCCTTGATCATGACGGGGAAGCCGATCTCGCCGGCAATCTTCACGGCCTCGTCGGCATCTTCGATGATGCCCATGTATCCCGGCACGGTGGAGACCCTGGCCGCAGCGGCCGCCTTCTTGGACTCGATCTTGTCGCCCATCGCATCGATGGCCCCGGGATTGGGTCCGATGAAGGTGATGCCCGCCGCCGCCAGCGCTTTCGGGAAGGCCGACCGTTCGGAGAGGAAGCCGTATCCCGGATGAACGGCTTCGGCGCCCGTCTTGCGGCAGGCGTCCACTATTCGTTCGATCAGCAGATAGGACTGGGCGGCCGGCGGCGGGCCGATCAGCAGCTTCTCGTCAGCCATGTCCACATGAAGCGCGCGCGCATCGGCCTCGGAATAGACGGCAACCGTCGCGATCCCCATGCGCCTGGCGGTCCGCATCACGCGGCAGGCAATTTCACCCCGGTTGGCAACGAGAATTTTCTTGAACATGGAACCCCTTGGCGCGGCTTGCGAAAGGTTCTAGACCGCCCCGGCGCAGCGGGCAACGGGGAGGCTGCTCCGCCCTTGGTCGAAGATTTCCCGCGCGACTTGGTCCCGCGATCGGCTATATCGCCCCCATGAGCGAAGAAAATGACCTGATCTACGGCGTCCATCCGGTGACGGAAGCGCTGAACAATCCGCGGCGAAAACTGGTGGGCCTGAAGGCCTCCAAGAACGCGGCCGACCGATTGGCCGACGAGATCGGGCGCGCCCGCGTGCCCTTCGAGATCGTGCATCCCCGCGAGCTTGACCGCAGGCTGGGCGACGATGCCGTGCATCAGGGTCTCCTGCTGGAGGCCAAGCCACTGGCTCAGCCGCGCCTCGACCAGATCGAGAAGTCCGGCATCATCGTTCTGCTTGACCAGGTCACCGACCCGCACAATGTCGGGGCCATCCTGCGCACCTGCGCGGCCTTCCGGGTGACGGCGCTGGTGACCACGGCGCGGCATTCACCCGAGGGCTCGGGCGTGCTCTACAAGGCGGCCTCCGGCGCCTATGAGCACGTACCCTACGTGAAGGTCACCAACCTCTCGCGCGCCATGGCGGAACTGAAGGACTACGGCTTCCGCATCGCCGGCCTGGACAGCGAGGCGCCAGGCCTGCTTCAGGACCTCGACCCCGCCCCGCCGCTCGCGGTCGTGATGGGTGCGGAGGGCAAGGGCCTGCGCCAGTTGACGCGCGACAGCTGCGACCAGCTCGTTCGCCTCGACCTCAACGGCCCGATCCGCAGCCTGAACGTTTCCAATGCCTGCGCCGTGGCCCTCTATGCACTCACTCGCTGAAGCTTGAGGGAAGTCACCCTGCCGAAGGGGCCGGCGTATCCTTTGCCGACAGGACGGCCTGCGCAGCCGCCGCCGCCGGAGATTCGCCGCCCGAGACCTCGATCTTGGGCGCGGCAAGCTTGATTCCGGCTTCCTGGAAGGCCCGCCGGATCATCAGCCATGCCCTGCGCTTCATGCCGAACTGTTCGCCAGGCTTGGTCATCATCTTGATCCGCAACTCGATGCCGTAGTCGCCGAAGTTCTGGACGCCCTGCATCTTCAGCGGTTCGATCACGTGCGGCGCAAATTCCGGATCCGCTGCCAGCTCCAGTCCGATCTTCTTGACGATCTTGCGCGCCTTGTCGACATCGGTGTCGTAGGCGACCGAGATGCTGAACTTCTCGACCACCCAGTCGCGGCTCATGTTCTGCACCGCACCCAGTTCGCCGAAGGGAACCGTGGTGAGATAGCCGCGGTGATGGCGCAGCTTGACCGAGCGCAGGCTGAAGGATTCCACCGTGCCCTTGTAGCTCCCGCTGTCGATGTACTCGCCGACCCGGAAGGCATCGTCGAGCAGATAGAACATTCCGGAAATGATGTCCTTGACCAGCGTCTGCGCGCCGAACCCGATCGCCACGCCGACGACGCCGGCGCCCGCAATCAGAGGACCGACCTGAACGCCCACAGCCGACAACGCCATGAGCACCGTCATCACCACGATGATGGCGAAAAGGATGTTCTGGAATATGGGCAGCAAGGTGCGCATCCGCGCCTGTTGCGCTTTCGCTTCGCCCGCACCGTGGCCGGGCTCGGCGCTCGCGGCGATCTTCTTCTCCATCAGCGCCTTCACG
>JAPLOT010000123.1 GCA_026400595.1 Alphaproteobacteria bacterium
GAGGGCTGCGCCACCTGCCTGTCCTGCGGGTTCTCCAAATGTAGCTGAGGGAGGGCTTGACAGTTTCGGCATTTTGTTCTAGTTTTGTTCTCATGCTGAACGGCTTCCCCATCTCTGCAAAACTGCCTGACGATCTCGGGATCGGCGAGCGCTTCTGGTACTGGCGCGGCGCTTCGGGCCAGACCTACATCCACTCCATCTATCCGGCGGGTTCCTGCCCGCCGCTACCGGGCGCGGTGTTTCTGGCCGTGCGCCGCCATGGTGACGGCAGGCGCGAGGTCTTGCGCGCCGGGCGGTTTCCGGATGACTGGGACGGCCCCAACGGCGCCCAGAACCTGCTGGCGGACGAAATCCACGTGCATCTCCTGGCGCGCGGCGACGCGGCCGCAGTGACGGTGCTCGGCGATCTGGCCGCCGCGATGGAACCGGCACCCGAGAAGATTGCCGCTTAGGCGTCCAGCCGTCGCATCAGCCGTTCGAGGCCGGCATCGTGGATCTGCATGTCGCGCAGATGCGCCACGGTATTGCGCACATAGTCATGGCAGGCGCCGGACTGGCCTTCGCCCTGGCGCACGAGTTCGGCCAGCTGCGCGTCATCCAGCCGCCCCGCATATTGCCTGTGGCTGCGGTCGACCACATAGGTGACCGCTTCCACCCTGCGGCCGCTGCCGATGAGGGTAATGGGCTTGACCTGTTCGAGATAGACCATGGTCACCTGTTCGCGGGCACGCAGATAATCGAGCGTCGCGGCGCGATGCTCCGGACCGACGCGGAAGGCCATGCCATGACAGGAGCCGCCACGGTCGAGCCCCAGAACCAGTCCCGGCCGCTCGGGCGTGCCGCGATGCACATGCGAGAGCACGCAAAGCCGGCGGTGCAGCCCGCGCAGCAGCGCGGGCTCGCTGTCAAGAAAGGCAAACCCCGGCTTCCACATCAGCGAGCCGTAGCCAAAGACCCAGAATTCCGGCATGGTTTGCGCTGTTTACAAAGATGTCGGTCGCGATGAAAGAGCAAAAGCCGGCGCCACGTCCCTGGCGCATGCTGTTCCCCCTGTTTGCCGTTCTGGCTTTGGGCCTTGCCTGGAGTGCCTATTGGATCATCGCCTCCAGCCTGGCCCAGACGGCGGTGGCAGAGCGCCGCGCGGCACTTGCTGAACGCGGCCAGCGCCTCGACTGCAGCGAAGAGGGCTGGGGCGGCTTTCCCTTCCGTTTCGAATTCACCTGTGCCGACCCGGTGCTGACGGCTGACGCGGCCGGAACGGCGCAGGCATCGCGCCTTCGTGCCGTGGCCATGGCCTATGATCCCTGGCACCTGCTGCTGCTGGTCGACGGGCCGACCCGGCTGAGCCGGAGCGACGGGGCCGCGCTCACGCTCAACCATGACGGCATCCTCGCCAGCCTCCGCTTCCGCGATCAGACCACGCCACCCGACGTGTCGGTCGAGATTCCGAAACTTGATATCGTCGGCTGGTACACCGCCGATGACATTCTGATTCACACGCGGCCCGAGGCCGATGGCGCCATGGGTCTTGCGCTGACCGCCAGCAGGTCGAACTATCAGCCGGAAGGGCGGCCGCCGCTCACGGTGGCAGCCGGATCGCTGCTCGCCACGCTGCGACCGGATGGCGTGCTGGCCGTCGCCAACATCGAGTTGCAGGAAGGCCCGACCATCTACAAGGGCCAGGGCGAGGTGTGGCTCGACGCCGCGCATCGCATCGCCGGCCAGCTTGCCACCGAGACGAACGACTTCGACGGCCTCATGCGCATTCTCGAGCCGCATCTCGACATGACGCCGGATCAGTTTGCAGGCCTCAAGGCCATGATGGGGCTTCTGGGCCAGAATTCGAAAGCCAACCTCATCGCACAGGATGGCGCGCTCTACATCGGCCCCTTCAAGGTGGCCGACCTTCTGCCGCTCTACTGAGACTTCTCTGGGTTGCGCCCGAAGTTCGGTGCCGCCGTGTCCTGTCCGGCCGCGATGATGCCGCGGCGGATCTCGCGCGACCGCGAGAAGAGCGTGAACAGCGTCTCGCCGTCGCCCCAGCGGATGGCGCGCTGCAGTGCCGAGAGGTCCTCGGTGAAGCGCCCCAGCATCTCAAGCACCGCCTCGCGATTGTTGAGGAAGACGTCGCGCCACATGGTGGGATCGGAGGCGGCGATACGGGTGAAGTCGCGGAAGCCGCCGGCCGAATACTTGATCACTTCCGAGCTCGTCACCTCCTCGAGATCGGCAGCGGTCGCCACGATGTTGTAGGCGATGAGGTGGGGAAGATGGCTGGTGATGGCCAGCACCAGGTCATGATGCTCCGGCGTCATGACCTCGACGTCGGATCCGCAGCGCCGCCAGAAGGTCTCGAGCTTCGCCAGGGCCACCGGATCGCAGCCGGGCAGCGGCGTGAGGATGCACCAGCGGTTGGCAAAGAGGGTGGCAAAGCCCGACTCGGGGCCGGACTGCTCCGTTCCCGCAATCGGATGGCCCGGGATGAAGTGCACGCCGGCCGGAACATGCGGGCCGATGTCCTTTGCCACGGCTGCCTTCACCGAGCCGACGTCGGTCAGGATGGCGCCCGGCTTCAGAGCCGGCGCGATCTCGGCCGCCAGCGCGCCATAACTGCCGACGGGCGAACAGAGGATCACCAGGTCCGCATCCACCACCGCTGCGGCAGCACTGTCATGCACGCTGTGCGCAAGGCCCAGGTCCTTCACCTTGCTGCGCGTGGCAGCGCTGCGCGCATGCGCCGAGACATGCACCGCAAGCCCATGCGCGCGCATGGCATGGCTCAGCGACGAGCCGATGAGGCCAACGCCGATCAGCGCCACGCGATCGAACAGGGCGGTCATGCGAGAAAGGCCTTAAGCGCCGCCACCACGCCGCGATTGGCCTCTTCGCTGCCCACGGTCAGTCGCAGCGCACCGGGAATGCCATAGGCATCCATGCGCCGCAGCACGAAACCCTGCTCTGCCAGATCGGCATCGGCAGCGGCGGCATTGCGTTTCGCATCCTGCGGGAAATGCACCAGCAGGAAGTTGCCGACGCTCGGCGTCACCTTCAGGCCCAGCGCCTCCAGCTCGCGGGTGAGCCAGGGCAGCCACTGCTCATTGTGCGCGATGGCCTGTTCGACGAAGCCCTGGTCGGCAATGGCCGCCGTGCCTGCCGCAAGGGCGGGTGCGCTCACGTTGAAGGGGCCGCGGATGCGGTTCAGCACGTCGGCCACATGCAGCGGGCAGTAAGCCCAGCCCAGACGCAGCGCCGCAAGCCCGTGAATCTTGGAGAAGGTGCGCGTCATGATGACATTGTTCGACGTCGACACCAGCTCGATACCCGACTCGTAGTCGTTGCGGCGTACATACTCGGCATAGGCCGCATCCAGAACCAGCAGCACGTCGCGCGGCAGGCCTGCATGAAGGCGCTTCACCTCGCTGAAGGGCAGATGCGTCCCGGTCGGATTGTTCGGGTTGGCGAGAAACACGATGCGGGTGCGCGGCGTGACGCGCGCGAGGATGGCGTCGACATCGGCCGTGTGATTGCGCTCGGGTGCCACGACGGCGGTCGCGCCATTCGACTTGATGGCGATCGGATAGACCAGGAATCCGAATTCCGAATAGATCGCCTCGTCGCCGGGGCCGAGATAGGCATGCGCAATGAGCTGCAACAGTTCGTCCGAGCCCGCGCCGCAGACGATGGCATCGGGATTGAGCCCGTAGCGCGCCGCGATGGCTTCGCGCAGCGCCACGGCCGATCCATCCGGATAGAGTTCGAGCTTGCCCGCCGCATCGCGGAACGCCGCCACGGCGGCAGGGCTCGCCCCCAATGGCGATTCGTTCGACGACAGCTTGTGAACCTTCCTGCCCTTTGCGCCGCTCTTGCCTGGCACATAGGCGGCGATATCGAGAATGCCCGGGCGGGGCTGCGGGCGAAGTTCGGCTTTGGAAGAGGTCATGACGGAACCTTTATGGGGGTCGGATAGCGCCCGGCGAGCCGCCATCCAAGCGGCGCAAGGTCGCGCGCGATGTCCGCGGCGTCGAGGAAGCCTGGAAGGCTGACGAGACGCGAGGGGCCGGCCATCGCCTGCCAGACGGGCGCGGCGCCACTCCAGTTCGACGGCCCGACAAGCAAAGTCTGGTCGTCGCCGGTTTCCTGGGCATCGGCATAGCCGAGCACGAGAAGCTGCGGTTCGCCGCCTGTCGAGAGCAGCGGCAAGGTGCCGATCACATGGGGGCTGTCGCTCTTGCCGGACATCAGCGGCACGGCCCAGCTGCTACGGGGCGTCACCACTGCGATGTCGCCGCGGCGGGCTTCCAGCCGGGCGACCACGGCGGCCGCATCGGTATGAACAGCCACCGGCGTGGCGCAGAAATGAGCGTTCACCGCCGCGCGCAGCTGAGGGTTTTCATTTACGGCCGAGGGCAGGTGAACCGTCACCGCGGCCTGGGCCAGGGTGGACGATGTCAGGATCACGCGCCAAAGACGCACCAGCGTATCGACCGGCACCTCCGGCGGACGCCTGGCGACCAGGTGCCGCAGGATCATGGCCTCGCGTGCGGGGCGGATGGGCGAGACGGCGAGCGAGCCCTCCACAGCCTTGACGCTGCGCACCTTGGCGGAGGCGCGGAAGCGCTGGCCGAGGAGGTCGAGCAGCCCCGTATCGATGGCGTCGATCTCGCGGCGAATGTCGTCCAGCGATGGGTCCTGCGGTCCGGCGTTCATGACGTTTCCTGATCGGTCCGGCAGGCCAGGGGCCGCCAGCCGGACGGCGGGCCCTTCATAAGGGCCGCGACGGGAAAAGCAATCTGTCACCGCTGGGATCGATTGACGTCCGGGTCGAGGGGGCCGGCAGCAGGGCGGGCCTCAGCCGGTGCGACAGTTTCCGCACGCGCTTGCCTGCCGCAATGGCATAGACCTGCTTCACCGCCTCGACGATCAGCACGCCCGACACCGCCGGCATGACGCGGCCGACAATGCTTTCCATCGCGCCGGCCGAGGAGAGCACCATGCCGGAGCCGGAGGGCGGAAGATACAGGGCATGCGACCAGGACAGGATGGAGAATTCGCAGTCGCGCAGCAGGCCCGCGAGCTGGGGGCGGGAAAAGGGCTGGCCTTGGCCGAAGGGCGAGGTATCGAACCGCGCCCACAGGCCGCGCCGGTTGGGCACCACCAGCAGGAGCCGGCCTTGCGGCGCCAGCACCCGCCAGACCTCGCGCAGCATTTCGGCGGGCGCATGGCAGAGTTCCAGCGCATGCACGGCAATGATGATGTCGACCGCGCTTTCCAGCAGCGGCAGATCGGTCTCATCGACCAGGGCTGAACGGACCGGGCCTTCCGCAGGCCAGTGAATGACGCCCTGCCGGGCCATCATGAAGGAGAGTGATGTTCCGGCCTCAGCTCCGGTTTCTTCCAGATAGGGCATGGCATAGCCAAGCCCCAGCACCGTCGCTGCGGCGAGGGAGCCGGTCTTGGCCTTGAGCCTGTTGGCAATCAGCTTCCTTGTGGTATTGCCAAGCGGGCTCGCGTAGAATTCGCGCAGATCGACCACGTCCATGGCGGCGCAACATAACCGCAGGGGCCGCCCCGGTCATCACCCAATTCAGCCAAGGTTAGCAAGATTCATGTCCCATCTCGATGTCCACCAGTTCATCTGCCGGTCCGACAATTACGGCGTGCTGGTTCACGACCATCAGTCAGGTGCCACGGCCGCCATCGACGCCCCCGATGCCGATGCCATTGAACGGGAACTCAAGAAACGCGGCTGGCAACTCACTCACATCTTCACCACCCATCATCACCCTGATCACGTCGAGGGAAACCTCGAACTGAAGGAGAAGTATGGCTGCACCATCATCGGCCCGCGCAACGAAGCCGAGAAGATTCCCGGCATCAAGACGCAGGTCGCCGGTGGCGACAGCTTCAAATGGGCCGGGCGCGAGGTTAAGGTCTATGATTGTCCCGGCCATACCAGGGGCCATATCGCCTATTCGATCCCGTCGGAATACTGCCTTTTCGCGGCCGACACACTGTTCTCGCTGGGCTGCGGCCGCGTCTTCGAGGGCACGCTGGAGGAGATGTACAACTCGGTGAACCAGTTCAAGACGCTGTCACCCTCCACCTATCTCTACTGCGGCCACGAATACACCGAGTCCAATGCGCGCTTCGCCCTCTCGGTCGAGCCCGGCAATCGGGCGCTGCAGCAGCGAGCCGCGGAAGTCACCAGCCTGCGCAAGGAGGACAAGATGACCTGCCCAACCACGCTGGGCGACGAGATGAAGACCAATCCCTTCCTGCGCTGCGACAGTGCCGAGATCCGCCGCAATCTGAGTCTTGCGGAGGCCAGCGAGGCCGAGGTCTTTGCCGAACTCCGCCGCCGCAAGGACAATTTCAAGTAGCGGGGGCAGGCTTCCGGAAGATCATGTCCTTGGCGGCGATCACCGCACCTGCGGTGATCAGCAGGCAGGCCACGACGATCGACCAGTGCAGCGGCGCGAAGCCCGCTACGACAAGTACGAGCGTGGAGAGCAGTGGCGAGGCATAGGACGCCGCGCCCAGCACCATGATGTCTCCGTGCTTCACGCCATAGTCCCAGGTGTAGAATGCCGCGCCAACAGGGAAGAGACCCAGGCCCAGTACCGCCAGCCACTGCCCCGCGGTCTGGGGCCAAACCGTGGTCTCGAAGGCGAGATGGCACAGGGTCGAGAGCAGCGCCGTGACCAGGCAGAATCCCGCCACCACGTCGGTCGGCACCTTGCCAAAGCGGCGCGACAGGACAGAATAGCCAGACCAGATCAGGGCGCAGCCGAAAGCCAGCACGTGTCCTGGCTTCAAGCCGTCCTGCAGCGCGAAGCCCTCGCCCTTGGTGATCACCAGCACGGCGCCGGCAAGGCCACAGGCGACGCCGACGAGATGATGCAGCCGCAGCTTCTCGCCCGGCAGCAGCGCCGAGAAGACAACCAGAAACAGCGGCCAG
>JAPLOT010000348.1 GCA_026400595.1 Alphaproteobacteria bacterium
AGGCCGCGCACCACTTCCAGCGAGGGCGAGGCAAAGGCGAGCTTCGGCGCAATGCCGGCCTCGGCGAGGATGCGGGTGAAGTAGGTCCGGCTTGGCGCGATGTCGAGCAGGACGAAGGGCTCATCGCGCAGGGCATAGAGCGGCACGTGTTTCTGCCGGCTGAGCGGATGCCGGGCCGGCAGAAGCACATAGGGGTCGAAGGCCGCGAGCGCGGTGATGGCGAGGTCCTGGGGCGTGTCGATGTCATAGAGCAGGCCGAGGTCGAAACGTCCACTGCGTAGGCCTGCATAGAGCTGGTCCTGGGTTCCTTCCTCGAGGCGGAGCGTGACGCGCGGAAAACGCGCGACGAAGCTGGCGATGAGCTGCGGCACGAAGGCCGGTGCGATGGTGGTGAAGCTGCCCAGCGAGAGCGTGCCCTCGATGGCCGTGCCCGCGGCGGCAGATTCGCGCTGCAGGTCCTGGGCATGGGTGAGGAGGTTGCGCGCCTCCGCCAGGAAGCGGCGACCGGCGGGCGATGGGCTGACACCCTGCGCATGGTGGCGGATGAAGAGCTGCAGGCCGATCTGGTCCTCGAGCTTGGCCAACGCCGCCGAGAGGGTCGGCTGTGCCACGCCGAGGGCAGCCTAGGCGGCAGCGACCGAGCCGTGATCCTGGATTGCGATGGCGTATTCGATCTGGCGGAGCGTGTATTGCAGCATCGAGAAAAGCTATTTAGTGTGGAGATATTATCTATTTTTCCGAAGCCGTTGTCCATGCCAATCTCCGCTCCGAATGGGCGCAAGAGCCGTGGACGCCACGGCACATCACGAAGGAGTCCCGCATGATCAGAACAGGCGAACAGTACCGCGACTCGATCCGCGACGGGCGCGAGGTCTATATCAACGGCGAGCGCGTCAGGGACGTGACGCGCCATCCCATGTTCAAGCCGCTGGTCGATATCCGCGCCCGCATCTACGACATGCAGCATGACCCGGCGACGCGCGACGTGATGACATCGCGCATCGACGGCGAGGACTACGCGGTCGGCCTCAAGCTTCCCTATACTCAGCAGGACTGGTGGGAGAAGCGCCGGGCCACGGATGCGATCTTCCACGACATCGGCGGCGTGGTGACGCGCGTGGGCGACGAGACCGTGGGCGAGATGTGGTCGCTCTTCGACGGGCAGGACGTGCTCAACGAGGTCGATCCGCAGTTCTCCAAGAACATCGCCAACCACATCGACAAGGTGATCAAGCACGATCCATTCCATGTCTCGGCAAACACCGATCCCAAGGGAGACCGCTCGAAGCGTCCACAGGACCAGGACCCCGACATGCTGCTGCATGTCGTGAAGGAGACCGACGCGGGCATCATCGTGCGTGGTGCCAAGTACGAGACTGCCGCGGCCTACGCCAACCAGGCCTTCACCAAGCCCACCATCGCCAACTGGGGCGACGAGAAGCTTTCGGAATACGCGGTGGGCTTCATCTGCGATCTCTCGTCGCCGAACCTGAAGTTCATTTCCCGCACCGGTTTTGCGGGCCGCGCTCCGGCCGAGGACTATCCGCTGGCCAACAGGTTCGACGAGATCGACTCGCTCGTCGTCTTCGACAACGTCCTGATCCCCTGGGAGAACGTGCTGTTCTACCGCCACACGCGGGCGGCCATGTTCATCCGCGCCACGCTGCACCGCTACTCGGCCTTCGCATTCGTGCAGCGCACGCTCAAGGTGGCCGACATGATGATCGGCGCCGCGCTGTTCAATGTGCGCCAGACCGGTCTCGACAAGCAGCAGGCGGTGCAGGAGAAGCTGGCGGAGCTCGCCGTCTGGCGCGAAGGCATCAATGCCCACCTGACCGCGGCCATCGCCATGGCCGAAAGAAGCCCCGGCGGATTGCTGATGCCGAACCAGTCGCTGCTGATGACCGGCCGCGTGCATGCCTTCACCAACCTGCCGCGGGTCATGCACATCGCGCGCGAACTCTGCGGCGGCCAGATCTGCGTGACGCCCGACGCGGCCACGTTCCGGGCCGCCGGATCGGGCGAATGGCTAGAGAAATTCTACACCATCAACGAGGAATGGGTGTCCGACGACCGGCGCAAGCTTCTGGCCTTCGCTCGCGACCTGCTGAATTCCGATTATGCCGGCCACCGCCTGACTTTCCAGCTCTTTGCCCAGTCGCCGCCCTTCGCGCATCTGGCGGCGGTCTACCGAAACTTCGACTGGAACAATTCACTGGATTTCGTGCAGAATGCGGCGGGCCTGTCGGACAAGGTGATGGGCAAGATGACACGGACCACGGGCGACAGTGCCGTCAGCCGCTGGTTCGCGACGCAAATGAGCAAGGCCGCAGAGTAAGGATCTCACATGACCGCGCACAAGCGAATCCGCCCCTTCAACACCAGGGACACCTATCCCGAGCAGAAGCTGGACAACGACCTGTGCCAGGCCGTGGTGGCGCGGGGCACGACGGTGTTCCTGCGCGGCCAGGTGAGTCAGGATCTCGACACCCGCGAGTCCCTGCACATGGGCGACGCCACGCAGCAGACCGCCAAGACCATGGCCAACATCAAGATGCTGATGGAAGAGTCCGGCGGCAACATGGATCACATCTGCCGCATCGTGGTCTATCTCACCGACATCCGCTACCGCCAGGATGTCTACCGCGAGATGGGCAAATGGCTGAAGGGTGTCTTCCCGTGTTCCACCGGCCTCGTCATCACCGCGCTGGCGCGCCCCGAGTGGATCGTCGAGATCGAAGCGACGGCGGTAATCCCGGACTGATGGAGGCACTGATGGAACTGAGCGCCCATGCAACCGAAATCCTGAAGGGCCTGAAGAAGGTTGCCCAGTCGACGCTGGACGAGGCCTTTACGGTTCCGCCTGCAATCTACTCCGACGCGGAGATCGCCAAGCTTGAGCTGGCGCGAATCTTTCGGGCGGACTGGCTATGTCCAGGCCTCGCTGCCGACATTCCGAATCCCGGTGACTACGTGACCTGGAACATCGCCGGACAGCCCATCTACTGTGTGCGTGGCCGCGATGGCGGCATCCGTTCCTTTGCCAATGTCTGCCTGCACCGGATGATGACGCTGTTGCAGGACCGCGGCAATTGCCAGCGCATTACCTGCCCGTATCACGGCTGGACCTATGACATCGATGGCCGAGTCATCGGGGCCGGACACATGCAGGGCCGTGATCCGGAGTTCGAGAAGAAGGGCTATAGGCTGCCCGAAATCAGGACCGAGATCTGGGAGGGCTGGATCTATGTCACCCTCAATGATGAGGCTCCGCCTGTGGCGGAACTGCTGCGCGAGCTGGAACCCGACGTCTCTCGCTACCGGCTCGACAAATATGTGTCGGTCGCGTTGCAGGACCATCTATGGAACACGAACTGGAAGTTGCTGACCGAGAACTTCATGGAGGGATATCACCTTCCAGTCGCTCATCGAGAGACGGTTGGCGCGTGGTTTCCGGTGGAGGCCACCAAGTTTCCGGAGAAGGTATTCGATGCCTTCACCTGGCAGACCTTCGAGAAGGACGAGACCGCGAAGTACGGCCGCGCCCATCCCGACAACACGCATCTCGAAGGCCGGTGGCGCTACACCTCGCTCATGCCCACGGTGTTTCCCAGCCACATGTACGTGCTGGCGCCCGACCACATGTGGTACCTTTCGCTCCATCCCAAGGATGTTGACCACGTTCATGTGCGTTTCGGGCTGGCCGTCGCGCCCGAGGTCTGTGCGGGACTTGGCGACAAGCTTCCGGAGTGGCTCGAAGCAACTTTGGCCTTCTTCGACAAGGTCAATGCCGAAGACAAGTTCGTGGTGGAGGGAATACACCGGGGTTCGTCTTCTCCGCTGGCTAGGCCAGGACCCTTCAGTTGGCTCGAGCGCGAGATTCACGACTTTGCACGTTACCTGGATTGCCGTCTTTCGCCTCCGAAGAAGCCTGCGCTTCAGGAAGTTGGCCGCCGCATGGCGTGATGGCAGATGACCGCAGCTTCCACCCTGTTGCTCACCGATGAGCGCTGCTTCTGGCATGCGGGGAAATCCCATGCCCTGATCTTTCCGGTGGGCGGCTGGGTGCAGCCGCCGAGCGGCTCGGACTATGCGGAGTCGCCCGACAGCAAGCGCCGGCTCAAGAGCCTGCTCGATGTCTCCGGCCTTACGGCGCAACTCGATGTCAGCTCTGCCGCGATGGCAAGCGACGAGGATCTTCGCCGCGTGCATCCGGCATCCTATCTCGCGCGCTTCGCGGAGCTCAGCGCGGGGGAGGGCGGCGAGGTCGGCTTCGAAGCCTCCTTCGGGCCGGGCGGCTACGACATCGCGCGGCTTTCCGCCGGGTTGGCGGTGGAGGCCGTTTCGCGCGTTGCCGCGGGCACGCTGCGCAATGCCTATGCGTTGACGCGGCCACCGGGACATCATTGCCTTCCCGACAGCGGCCTGGGCTTCTGCCTTCTGGCCAACATCGCGATTGCCGTCGAGCGCGCCATTGCCGAGCACAAGCTGACGCGCGTGGCGGTGATTGACTGGGACGTGCATCACGGCAACGGCACGGAGGCGATCTTCTACGAGCGTGCCGATGTCTTCACCATCTCGCTGCACCAGGACCGCTGCTTCCCCACCGACCAGGGAGGGGCCGGGGACCGGGGGGCGGGGAAGGGCGCGGGATACAATCTCAACATCCCCCTGATGCCGGGCGGCGGTCACCAGTCCTACCTGGATGCGATGGACCTTCTCGTGCTGCCGGCGCTGCGACGTTACCGGCCGGAACTGATCGTGATCGCCTGCGGACTCGATGCCAATGGCTTCGACCCGCTGGCACGCATGATGGCGCATAGCGAAACTTACCGGGCCATGACGGATCGGGTTATGGCCCTGGCCGATGACACCTGCGCTGGTCGCGTTGTGGCCGTCCATGAGGGTGGCTACGCCGAGGCCTATGTGCCCTTCTGCGGGCTGGCGGTGATCGAGACGCTGGCCAGCAAACGAACCGCAGTCGTCGATCCGGGTCTGGACCTGCTCGTGGCGCAGCAGCCGGGAGAGGACTTCATCGCCCTTCAGCGCCGGCTGCTTGTGGAGCAGACGGCGGCCGCCGGCCTGACCTAGACATTCGATGCGCAATCAGGGGAGCTGATCCGTCATGACCTTTTCCATTGCTGGCCGCTGCGCCAAGTCGGGCGCTTTCGGCGTGGCCATCACCACATCTTCCATCGCCGTCGGCGCACGCTGCCCGCATGCGCGCGCCGGCGTCGGCGCGGTGGCGACGCAGAACGTGACCGATCCGAATCTCGGCCCGATGCTGCTTGATCTGATGTCGCAAGGCATGAGCGCAAGGGATTCAATTGACTCGCTTATCCTGGGTCGGCCGCATATCGAGTACCGCCAGCTCACCGCGGTGGATCGACATGGCAATTCGGCCTCGTGGTCGGGCAAGAACATTCTCGGAACGCATGGCGTGTCGGAGCAGAAGGACTGCGTCGCCGCGGGCAACCTGCTGAAGTCCGCAAGCCTGCCGAAAGTGATGACGGATGCCTTTGCAGCCAATGCCG
>JAPLOT010000300.1 GCA_026400595.1 Alphaproteobacteria bacterium
GCAGCGGCAGGCTGCGGCGGACCACCGGCATGGACAGGCGGAGGCCGTCGCTGTCCTGGACCAGGGCGAGGTCACCCCCCAGGTGCCGAAGGCCGGCCAGAACCAGTTCCGGGTCGTTCGGGCCGCAGGCCGCAAGGCCGCGGGCTGAAAGGTAACGCGTTGCGGCTTCGGCGCCCGCACCCCCGGGCACAAGGCGGCACTCCATCAATGTCCAGTTTGGCACAAGCATGGGACAGGCCGTGCAAGGCCCGTGCCTGCAACGAAAAGCCGGCCTCTCGGCCGGCTTTTCAAATCAACAGGTTAAACGCCAGATCAGGCGTCGGTCTTGACGGTCAGAACCTGGCGGCCCTTGTAGACGCCGGACTTCAGGTCGATGTGGTGCGGGCGGCGAAGCTCACCCGACTTCTTGTCCTCGACCCAGGTCACGGTGCCGAGCTGGTGGCCGGACCGGCGCATGCCGATGCGGCTCTTGGACATTTTCTTGCGTGGAACGGCCATTGTAGAACTCCATGTGATTGTGGCGCGGGAACTGCCGCGCCACTCAAGTTGAGGCGGCTTATACCTGCGCTCAGCGCCCAAGGCAAGCGAGATAGGGGGCCATTCCCGCCATCCGCACCTGGATCCGGTTGGCGATGGACCGCACCCCCTTGGAGGGCTTTCCAGCGCTGCGCTTGATGGGGTTGGGCAGGACGGCCGCCAGCAGCGCAGCCTCTCTCCGGGTGAGGTTCCTGGCGGATTTCTTGAAATGATGGCGGGCCGCCGCTTCTGCCCCATAGACCCCCGGCGCCCATTCGACGATGTTGAGATAGATCTCGATCATCCGCCGCTTGGACCAGACCAGATCCATCCACAGCGCCACCGGCAATTCCAGCACCTTGCGGATGGCAAACCGACCATCCCACAGGAACAGGTTCTTGGCCGTCTGCATCGGAATGGTGCTGGCCCCCCGGAGCGGCGCTTCGCCGGCCTCCAGCGCATCCTCGATCACGCCCTGGAATTCGGTCCAGTCGACGCCGCGGTGTTCGCAGAAGCGGGCATCCTCCGCGGTGATCACGGCGCGCGGCAGATGGGGGGAAATCTCGTCGAGGCTCACCCAGTCCTTCTTGATCCCGTTGCCGGACAGGGCCCGCAGCAGCATGACGTTGGAAAAGGGCGGCGGCACGACCGTGTAGACCACCGTCATCACGATGGGCCAGGCAACCAGGGCTGCCAGCACATAGCCGCCGATGCGCAGGTACCGCCGCCAGCCCCGTGCTGCCGTGCCTGCCATTGGCCTGTGTCCCTCGCGCGGCAAGGCTGCTGGTTGAGTTTCGTCGCTCATGTCCCTACTAAGGGCCGCATAGCACAGGAAGATTGCCTTGTCCTTCGAACTTGCCCTCCGCCAGGCTGCCCAGGAAACCGACGCCCTGCTCGACCGGCTGCTGCCGCTCGAAGCTTCACCGGCCCGGCGCATCATGGAGGCGGTGCGCTATGCAGCCCTGGGCCCGGGCAAACGGCTGCGGCCCTTTCTTCTCGTCGAGGCCGCCAGCCTGTTCGATGTCCCGCGACAACAATCGCTGCGGGCGGGCGCGGCGCTGGAATGCATCCACTGCTATTCGCTCGTCCATGACGATCTCCCGGCCATGGACGACGACGACCTGCGTCGGGGGCGGCCGACGACGCACAAGGCCTTTGACGAGGCCACGGCGATCCTCGCCGGCGATGCCCTGCTCACCTTTGCCTTCGAGATCCTCTCCGCTGCCGAGACCCATCCGGACGCCACGATCCGGGTGGCCCTGGTCTCGGGCCTCGCGAAGGCCGCCGGGCAGGCCGGCATGGTGGGCGGACAGATGCTCGACATCGAAGCCGAAACTCAAGCGAATTCAAATCTTTCGGATATTGTCCGGATTCAGAGTCTGAAGACGGGCGCCCTCTTCCGCTTCGCCTGCGAGGCGGGCGCGGTGCTGGGTGCGGGCGATCCTGCGCCCTTGCGGCGCTATGCCGACTCCATCGGCCTCGCCTTCCAGATCGCGGACGACATCCTCGACGTGGAGTCGACCCCCGAGGCGCTCGGCAAGGCGACACAGAAGGACAAGGGAATGGGCAAGGCGACCTTCGTCGACCTGCTGGGGCTGGATGGCGCGCGGCAGAAGGCCAGACGTCTTGTGGATGAGGCCGTCGCAGCCCTCGCGCCCTATGGCCCCAAGGCCGACCTGCTCGCCGACGCCGCCCGCTTCATCGTGGCACGGCGCAAGTAGGGGCCTCAACCCCAGCGCTGCCGGACGTAGTTCTCGACGACGTCCTTGAACTGCCGGGAAATGTCCTCGCCGCGCAGGGTCATGGCCTTCTTGCCATCGATGAAGATGGGAGCGGCCGGAAGCTCGCCGGTGCCCGGCAGCGAGATGCCGATGTCGGCATGCTTGGATTCGCCCGGTCCATTCACGATGCAGCCCATCACCGCGAGCTGCAGGGTTTCGAAGCCCGGATAGTCGCGCCGCCAGTCTGCCATGCGGCTGCGCACATAGCCCTGGATGTCCTGCGCCAGCTCCTGGAACACCGTTGACGTGGTGCGGCCGCAGCCCGGGCAGGCAATGACCATCGGCGCGAAGGCGCGCAGCCCCATGGTCTGGAGGATTTCCTGGGCCACGATGACTTCGCGGCTGCGGTCACCGCCGGGCTCGGGCGTCAGCGAAATCCGGATGGTGTCGCCGATACCCTCCTGCAGCAGCACGGCCAGGGCCGCAGTCGAGGCGACGATGCCCTTCGATCCCATGCCGGCCTCGGTGAGGCCCAGATGCAGGGCATGATCGCAACGCGCGGCGAGCGAACGGTAGACCGCGATGAGATCCTGCACCTCGGAACACTTGGCCGAGATGATGATGCGGTCCTTCGGCAGGCCGATCTCGATGGCGCGCTCGGCCGACAGGAGGCCGGACTGCACCACGGCCTCGTGCATGACCTCCCGCACGTCGCGCGGCGTTGCGGACTTGGCATTCCGATCCATCAGTTCCGTCAGCAGCGCCTGATCGAGCGAACCCCAGTTCACGCCGATCCGTACCGGCCGGTCGAACCTGATGGCCGTCTCGACCATCATCGCGAAGTTGCGGTCCTTCTTTTCGCGGAACCCGACATTGCCGGGATTGATGCGGTATTTGGCGAGGGCTTCGGCGCAGGCGGGATGATCGTTGAGCAGCGTGTGGCCGTTGTAGTGGAAATCCCCCACCAGCGGCACGTTGCAGCCCATGCGGTCGAGCTTCTCGCGGATGAGAGGAACGGCCCTCGCGGACTCGTCACGATCGACGGTGATGCGCACGACTTCCGATCCGGCGCGCGCAAGATCGGCGGTCTGCCGGGCGGTTGCCTCGGCATCGGCGGTGTCCGTGTTGGTCATGGACTGCACCACCACGGGGGCGCCGCCGCCCACCGTCACGTGCCCGACCTTCACCGGGATGGAAGTGCGGCGGACGCTGATTGCTGAATAGCTCATGGGTTACTAATTGGTCTGGGGAAACGCCAAGGTCAAGACGAACAGGAGTCCGGCCGACAGCACGATGGCGGGTCCCGACGTGGCGTTCAGCGTGGCTGAGGCCATGAGGCCCATGACCACCGCCATGGCGGCTATTGCGCCGGCCGTCACCGCCATGGTTTCCGGCTTGCGGGCAACCCGGCGGGCGGCGGCGGCCGGAATGATGAGCAAGGCGGTGATCAGCAGCAGCCCCACGATCTTCATCGAGATGGCCGTCATCAGCGCGATGAGCAGGATGAAGCCAAGCTCGACCCGCTGCACCCTCACCCCCTCGGCCTGCGCCAGCTCCTCATGCACCGACATGGCAATGAGATCGCGCCACAGGAAGGCCAGCACCGCGAGGACAGCGGCGCCGCCGGCCCAGACGATCCAGACGTCGCGCGTGTTCACCGTCAGGATGTCGCCGAAGAGCAGGTCCATGTGATCGCCGGCGGCGCCCGTGACCAGCCCCACGGTGATGAGCCCCAGTGCCAGCGACGTATGCGACAGGATGCCCAGCAGAGTATCGGTGGCGAGCGCGCGCTGCCGCTTCAGCAGCATGAGCAGCAGCGCCACTGCGACGGCGGTGGCGACGGCACCGAGCGTCAGGCTGAATCCCAGCAGAAGTCCAAGGCCAACACCGAACAGGCCCGAATGCGCCAGGGTCTCGCCGAAATAGGCCATGCGCCGCCAGACGATGAAGCAGCCGACGGGGCCTGCAACCAGCGCGATGGCGAGACCGGCCAGCAGCGCGCGCCGGAAGAAGGGCTCGGCGAGGATGTCAAGCATTCGCGTGCCTGTCGCGATCCGCCTGGATCGACGGTGGGGAACTGCGGTTAATGGCGGTGGTCATGATGATGGTGATGATGATCATGGCTTTCGTGGTCATGATCGTGGTGATGGGTATAGGCGGCGATCATGCGGGCGGCGGATGGCCCGAACAGCCGCGCGAACTCCGGGTCCTGCTGCACCTTGGTGGGCGCACCTTCGCAGCAGACATGCCCGTTGAGGCAGATCACATGGTCGCTCTCGGCCATGACCATGTGAAGGTCGTGGCTGACCATGAGGATACCGCAGCCATGGCGCTTGCGGATCTCGGAAATGAGTTCGTACATGCGGGCTTCGCCCATGAAATCGACAGCCTGCACGGGTTCGTCCAGCACCAGAAGCTCGGGCTTGCGCAGCAGTGCGCGCGCCAGGAGGGCACGCTGCAGCTCGCCGCCCGAGAGCCGCGTGATGCTGGCAGACGTGAGGTGGGCAATCCCCGTCTCGCGCAAGGCCTCTTCGATCTCCGCGTCCTTGGCCTTGATGGTGAGCGTCAGCAGCCGCCGGACATCGAGCGGGACGTTCGGCGTGAGCGGAAAGCGCTGCGGCACATAGCCGACCCGCAGGCCAGGACGGCGAATGATCCGCCCCGAAGTGAGCGGCTGCAGGCCCAGCATGCAGCGGACCAGCGTGGATTTGCCCGCGCCATTGGGTCCGATCACCGTGACGATTTCGCCCGGCCGCACATCCATGCTGATCCGATCGAGGATCTTCCGCCCGCCAATCTCGAGTGTGGCCTCCCGCGCGCTCAGGACGGCGTCATGCGCCTTCAACATCACGCTGCTACCTTGCAGGCCGCACAGAATCCCGAGACCTCGACCATGGCATGCGTGTCGCTGAACCCCTGCGCCGCCGCGGCCGACTTGAGTTCCCTGAAGACGTTCGGCGCATCCAGCTCCGACACCAGTCCGCAGGCCTCGCAGATGAGGAGTGCCGCGGGCTGGCCCTCATGGGCATGCGAACAGGCAACAAAGGCATTGCGGCTCTCGATCTTGTGGACGAGCCCGTGCGCCAGCAGGAAATCGAGCGCGCGATAGACGGTGATCGGGGCCGGCCGCGGCCCGTGCTCGGCCATGCGCTCGATGATGTCATAGGCGCCGACGGCGGCGTGGCTGCGCGCCACGCAGTTCAGCACGTCGCGGCGCTGCCCCGTCAGGCGTGAACCGCGCCGCTCGCAGGTGCGCTCGGCCCGCGCCAGAAGATCCGCCGTGCATTCGGCATGGTCATGATGAGGTTCGGGAAAGGACATTTTGTTACATTATAACAGTTCGTCCCTGATGACAACCAAGGCTCTTCCGACGCATCGTGACGAAGTCATACCACCAAGGGAGCGACACCATGACCGGCACCGCGAAGGCCACTGTCCACATCGAGAACGACCGGGTGATCGTCACCGAGTACCGCTTCGCGCCCGGGGCCAATACCGGCTGGCACAGGCATGGCCATGACTATGTCGTGGTGCCGCTGCTGGACGGAAAGCTGCGCCTCGAAACCA
>JAPLOT010000427.1 GCA_026400595.1 Alphaproteobacteria bacterium
TGACTGCGATCACGCGGTCGAAGTCTTCGTCTTCCCAGTCGGTGATGGCGCGGCGATGCTGTATGCCCGCATTGTTCACCAGGATGTCCAGCTTGCCGTGCCGCGCCGCAATGTCCTCGAGAGCGGCCCGCGCAACCTTGGCATCGGTAACGTCGAAGGCCATGGCCTCGGCGCCGAGCTGTTCTGCCGCCTCTGCCAGGGCAACCGCATCGCGGGCGTTGACGACGACATGCGCGCCCGCATTGGCCAGTGCCCTGGCCATGGCAAGGCCCAGACCGCGCGAGGCGCCGGTGACCAGTGCCACGCGTCCCTTCAGCGAAAACAAATCACTCATGTCCTGTCCCCCGGCTCCCGATCATCGATCCTGCATCACCGGCTGCGTTGCATGCAAGCCTGCTCACGATGCGGCGTCAGCGTCAGCACCGGCATTGGCCGGACCGGCGCCGCGCTGCCGTGAGGTGTCGCTTGCCGGCACATAGGTCCGCGCCGCCAGCGCCAGGAGTTCGCGCCACAGATCGTCATCCACTTGCAACGGCTCTCCGGGTGGCGGCTGTCGTCCGGCACGGCAGAGGTCGAAGATCTCGGGAAACGCGGCGGGACCGATCTGGAGATCCTGGTCGGGCTCCGCCTGCAGGAGATCGGAGAGGGCAGGGCCGGCAACCAGTGCAGGTACGCCCATGTCCAGTACCCAGCCCGTGTCCGAGCGCGTGAAGGCCGGATTGCGCGTGTGCGACGAATCGGCCTGCCGGAGTGCCGCCAGCATCCGGGCCAGGCCGTCCGGCCGCGACGTCACCAGGCTTGCACCGATCCATGACGCGTCCTCGGCAAGCCCCTGCGAGAGCCCGACGCCCAGCGCCGCGCGATGACAGGCATTCTCCACCTCGTTCAACGACACGATCATAGCGCAGGAAAGCACCAGTCATCCGCATCCGCGCGGCCAAGGTCCTCCGGCAGCGGCGCGCCCTGGTACATGGTGATGCGGGTCCAGAGGTCGGACTTCGGGTCGAACTTGCTCGCGCCGAAGAATGACAGCTTGCAGCGCAGGATGTCGATGGGCAGGCAGGTCTTGGCCACCAGATTGTCGCGGATCTCGGCATAGGGATGGCGGCGCACCAACTGGGCGCGCCGGATGATGTGGCGGTGCTCGGGATGGCGCATCAGGAAGGCCGCCGTGCAGTCCTGCGCATCCGCCTGCCGCAGATCGGCCAGCGCTGCCTGAATGTCATGTGCCACGGCGAAGGGTCGCTCCAGCTCGGCTCCAGGCTCGGCGGTACGGTCACCCAGCCGCGGCTCGAGCTTCTCTTCCGAAACATACCAGAAAAGCCGGCGCTGCCGCGGATCGCCGCAGTCGATCTTCAGGGCCCAGTCATAGTCGGTCTCGATGGCCCGGATCAGTTCGTCCACGCGCATCGCACCATCCACGCTGCAGCTTTCCTCCGCCGCCATCCGCGTGGCGAGATCGTCGACCCGTTCAGGGTCCAGTTCGATCAGCAGGCTGACGATCAGTTCCTGCGCTTCGAGGCCAAGATGGCCTTCGCCCCAGCGGTAGATCTGGTCCGGCGTCGAAAGGGCCCCGGACTGGCGTGCCAGGGCTTCGAGATCCCGCTCCAGTTCCACGATTCGTGTTGTCTGCCGGGCATCGTCGACCCGCCACTGCGCCACGTGCCGCCTGGCGCGCGACAGCAGCACTGCGAATTTCTCATGGTCATATGAGTCTGCCATTCTCTGGCGTGCGAGGGCCGTCTCGCGCGCCTCCATCCAGTTGGCAATGAGCAGGGGGTGGGTCATCAGGAAGGGCGCCATGCCAAGTCCGGTGGCATTGCCGATGCCGAGGAAGCGTCGGAACCGCTGAACGAGTTGTACAGCGGTGTCAGGCGCACGCCGATGAGCGACATGCTCGACCAGATCGAGTGTAAAGAGCCTGACCAGATAGACGGCCAGCATCTCGGCCTGGAAGGGCCCGGCAAGTTCCGGCCTGTCGGCGATGCGGAAGCGGTCGGCAATGCCGAACTTGCCGTTGCCATAGACGGCCGTGGTCCGCATCAGGTAGCCGACCTGCAGGATCTGTTCGGCGTCGGGCTGAAGGCCTTGTGCCAGCCGCCTGGCGATATGCTCGAACAGCCGCATGCTCTTGTTGGCGCGGCACAGCACCAGATCGTGCGGGCCATAGCGTCCGGCCTCCTGGCGCGGCGCATTGCCGTGCAGCCGCTCGATCTCGTCGGCCGATGGCGTCCCGTCGTACAGCACGAAGGTCGAGTCCCAGGCCTGCGCGATCACCCGGTCGTTGCGATCTTCCGGCGCGAGAAATTGCGAGAAGGCAACCAGGGAATAGGCCCGGCCGCGGCCCGTCACCCGGTAAACCGCCGTGCCGAAGCCATCGTCATCGAGGTCCCAGACCGGCCGGTCGAAACGCCACTGGCCGGCCTTCAGTTCCCGCACCAGCACCCGCATGAAGCTCAGGCGCGTTGCAAAGAAGCTTCCCCTGCGCGCCAGCCGCATGACCTGCGACGGCGGCCGCAGGGGAACGGTCAGCGTCTCAATGCGAGGGGACGAAGCTGTCATCGAAGAACCTCAGCCAGTTGGCGCCCATGATGCCGTCCACCTCGGTGCCGCTGAAGCCGACTGCCCGCAGGCCTTCCGCGATCTTGTGGAAGTCGCGATTGTCCCTGAACCATGGCGGCTGCGCCGGAAAGCCTGCTGCAGCGGCGGAGCCCTCGCCGAAGTCTGGCGTCCTGGTCCAGCGCCCGTTGCGCATCCAGGTCACCACGCTGTCGGGCTGGTTCTGGCAGAGATCGCTGCCGATGCCCAGATGGTCGGCGCCAACCATCTCGGCGGTCCGCGCCACCATGGCGCAGAAATCCTCCATCCGGCAGTGGGAGCCGTCCTTCAGATGGTGTGGGTAGAGCGAAAAGCCCAGCATGCCGTGACGCGCCGTGAGCGCCTTCAGCACGGCATTGGACTTGTTGCGGCGGCCCGGATGCCAGAAGGACGGGTTGGCGTGCGTTACCGCAATGGGCCGCGCCGAGCTGTCGATTGCTTCCAGCGTCGACCGCTCGCCGGAATGGCTCATGTCGATCACCAGCCCCACCCGGTTCATCTCCCGGATCACCTCGCGCCCCATGCGGGTGATGCCGCTGTCCTCTGATTCGTAACATCCGGAGGCCAGCAGCGACTGGTTGTTGTAGGTGAGCTGCATGAAACGGATGCCGAGTTGGTGGCAGATTTCCACCAGCCCGATGTCGTCCTCGATGGGCGAGCAGTTCTGCAACCCGAAGATGATCGCGGTCCGCCCTTCCGCCTGGGCCTGCCGCACGTCGGCGCCGGAGCGGGCGTGCAGGAGCTTGTCGCGGTGCTCCTCGAAGCGCCGGTTCCAGGCCGCGATATTGGCCACGGTCTCGCGGAAAGTCTCATGATAGCAAATGGTCACGTGCACCGCGGTGACACCCCCTTCGCGCATCTGGCGGAAAATCTCCGGTGACCAGTTGCAATATTGCAGTGCATCAATGATGGGGGCGGGGGTCATGCAGCACATCATAGGCGTCTGCCGGGGCAGGGCAAGAATTCACCTTTCCGCCGCATTTGCATCAAGCTGTCGCCCCCTTCATCGGCGAACGTGATGATGTTGCCTCTATGGCCCGGCTGGTGTTGAGGATCGGATATCTCAGCCCCCCAGCCCCCCGTAACTCGATGCGGCCGGGCCTCCTACCTTTTCAGTCAGTGAGGCGTTCTGAGTTTGCGGCCGGGTCCTGGATACCATCCTGCCATCCCGCCCATCTCAGTTAGTGCTGTTAGTACAGTGAGTTACTAGGTAGAGCGGTTAGGATGATACCTAACTACTCTACCTAATTTTTTGCCTATTCGGTATCTGGAATGTGAGTTGAGACGCAGCATCAACCACACACGACCTTCGGTGACTGAACTCATCCTTAGTCATCTCCAAAGGCGCGGTAGCATCTCATTCGTCGAAGCGCAGGCGATGTATCGTTGTCGATGCCTTTCAAGGCGAATTACTGACCTCAGGCGCAGCAGTCATCACATCATTTCGGATTGGTATGTCGATCCGAACGGTCAATGCTATGTGCGTTACGTGTTGATGCCAGCGAGCCTTGCCACGAAG
>JAPLOT010000445.1 GCA_026400595.1 Alphaproteobacteria bacterium
GGTGGAAGGGGCGAATGGCGAGTAGCGAGTGGCGAATGGTGAGTGGCGAATGGTGAGTGGCGAGTAGCGAATGGCGAATGGCGAATGGCGAATGGCGAATGGCGAATGGTAGGTGACTGATCGCAAGCATCAACTGGACAAACAACGAGCAGTATCTACCACTCACCACTCACCACTCACCATTCGCTACTCACCATTCGCTACTCGCCATTCGCCACTACCGCCGCCCGCCGACCTCGTCGATATGGGACAGCAGGTCGGCCGGGTCCTCGTAGACGCGGTAGGCGCCGGCGCGTTCGAGTTCCTCCTGTCCGTAACCGCCGGACAGCAGGCCGATGCCGAGGGCCCTGGCGCGGCGGGCGGCCAGCATGTCCCAGATGGCATCGCCCACCACGCAGGAGGATTCGATGTCGACGCCGAGCTTCTCGGCCGCGGCAAGGAAGAGGTCGGGGTCGGGTTTGGCGTAGCGCACCAGGTCGCGCGTGATGACGGTTACCTTTGTTGGATCGACGCCGAGGATCTTGAGCACCGGGCCTGCGGTTTCCATGCGCCCCGAGGTGGCGATGGCCCAGGGAATGCCGTTGTCGGTGAGAAAGGCGAGAAGCTCCTTCGCGCCCGGCAGCGGCCGGGTGCGCAATGAACGCGCGCTGTAGTATTTCGCATGCAGCTTGCGCAGGCGTTCGAGCAGTTCGGTGTCGAACTCGCGGCCGGTTTCGCGGGCCAGCGCCTTGGTGAAGAGGCCGCCCGACATGCCAATCTTGCGGTGCAGGCGCCAGACCGAGACGTCGAATCCTTCTTCCAGCAGGGCGTCGTGCCAGGCGAGCACATGGTCATAGACGGAATCGACCAGCGTGTCGTCGAGATCGAAGAGAAACGAGGTTTGCGTGCGAGCCTTCATCGGGGCCTCCTGTCTTGCGGATGGCTTAGTCCCGGATGCCGAGGCCCGCAACCTGCCCGCCGCGGGACGGTCCTATGCGCGATCCGCCATTTCGCTGCGGATCTGCTGGCGCAGCACGTCGATCGGGATCAGCGCATTTCCCTTGCGGATGTGCCAGAAGGTCCAGCCATTGCAGGCCTCCGCGCCCTGCACATGGGCGCCGATCTTGTGGATCGAGCCCGAGGCATTGCTGCAGGCGATGGAGCCGTCGGCGCGCACCCGCGCGGCGATGCGCTGGGCCGGATCGAAGAGCGTTTCGCCGGCCTTCACCAGTCCGCGCTCGATCAGCGTGCCGAAGGGAACCCGTGGCTCCGCGCGCTTCGGCGTCGTGACCTTCAGCGCCTCGTCGGGAAGCCTGTCGGTTGCATCGATGCGGGCGCGCGCCGCCTCGGCATAGGCGTCCTCGCGCTCGATGCCGATGAAGACGCGGCCCAGCTGCTTGGCCGCGGCGCCCGTGGTGCCGGTACCGAAGAAGGGATCGAGGATCAGATCGCCCGCATTGGACGAAGACAAGAGTACGCGATGCAAGAGGGACTCCGGTTTCTGGGTGGGATGAAGCTTGTCGCCGTCGCCGTTCTTGAGGCGTCGTTGAGGATCCAGAAGCCCAGATCCTGCAGGATCGTGCCGACGCGGAAGATGTTGTGATAGGAGCCGATCACCCACAGTGCGCCATCGGGCTTCAGCACGCGGCGGCATTCCGACAACCACGCCTTGGTGAAGCGGTCATAATGCTCGAAGCTGGCGAACTTGTCCCAGGCATCGTCGACGGCGTCGACCTTGCTCTGGTCGGGACGCGTGAGGCTGCCCGCGAGCTGGAGATTGTAGGGCGGATCGGCGAAGACGAGATCGACGCTGCCCGCCGGAATCTTCTTCAGTTCCGAAACGCAGTCCCCCACCAGGATCCTGTTGTGCAGCGGCCGGATATCCGGCCGTGTCTGGTAGCCCATCCCACACCCTCGAAACGCAACGCAAATGACTCTGAATCGCCACCATGAATCGTGGCGGACTCGGCGTGAATCGAATTCCGGGGAAGTGGTTAACGCGCCAGGCGGGCGGCCACCGGCGCGAAGCTCCGGCGATGCTGCGGGCAGGGGCCGTGACGGTCGAGGCAGGCCTGATGCAGCGCGGTTCCATAGCCCTTGTGGCGGGCGAAGCCGTAGTGCGGGAAGGTGTGGTCGAGGTCGACCATCAGCCGGTCGCGGGTGACCTTGGCGATGATGGAGGCGGCGGCAATGGAAAGCGATTCGGCATCGCCGGCGATGACGGTCCGGACCGGACAGGGGAGCTGTGGCGCGCGGTTGCCGTCGACAAGGGCAAGCCGTGGCGGCGTCGCCAGCTGGCGGAGTGCTTCCGCCATGGCCCAGAAGGTGGCCTGCAAGATGTTGTCGCGGTCGATGCGCGCGACATCGGCGATGCCGATGCCGACCTGCGCGCTGGCCATGATGGGATCGAAGAGCGCGTCGCGCTGCGCTGCGCGAAGTTTCTTGGAATCGTCGAGGCCTTCGGGGATGCGTGCCGGATCGAGGATCACCGCGGCGGCGACGAC
>JAPLOT010000184.1 GCA_026400595.1 Alphaproteobacteria bacterium
GCAACATGGCCTTCGGCCTGAAATTCGCCAAGACGCCGAAGGCTGAGATCGACGCACGCGTGAGTGAGGCTGCACGCATATTGCAGCTTGAACCACTCCTGAAAAGGCGTCCGCGAGAGCTTTCCGGCGGGCAGCGCCAGCGGGTGGCCATCGGCCGCGCCATTGTGCGCAAGCCCCAGGTGTTCCTATTTGATGAGCCCCTGTCCAACCTGGATGCGGCTCTGCGCATCAATACCCGTATCGAAATCGCCAAGCTGCACAAAATGCTGAAGGCCACCATCGTCTACGTGACCCACGACCAGGTAGAAGCGATGACCCTGGCCGACAAGATCGTGGTGATGAACAAGGGACGCATCGAGCAATCGGGTAAGCCTTTGGACCTCTACTACAAGCCGGCCAACATCTTCGTTGCAGGCTTCATCGGTTCGCCCGCCATGAACTTCCTGGGCGCCATGGTGAAAAAGAAAGACGCAGTCACACTTGTGGATGGCCAAGAATTGAAATTGAAGACGCCGACAGCTGCCAAGGCGGGACAAAATATCACCGTTGGTTTCCGGCCAGAGCACACCACGCTGCATGGCAGCAAGGACCTCAAGTTCAAGGGCACGGTGGATATTATCGAGCGCCTGGGCGAGACGGGATTTGCACATCTGCGGCTTTCTTCGGGACAAACCATCATCGCTGAAGTAAGGGGCGATCCCGGCATGGACATCGGCGCCACGACCAACATAAGCCTTGCTGAGGAGCACCTGCATCTGTTCGACCGCAACGGAAATCGTTTCTG
Organism: Alphaproteobacteria bacterium; assembly: GCA_026400595.1. Lineage (GTDB taxonomy): Bacteria > Pseudomonadota > Alphaproteobacteria > Rhizobiales > Aestuariivirgaceae > Aestuariivirga. The sequence continues at coordinate 785 of JAPLOT010000184.1, forward strand.
ACCAAGGCTCAGTGAAGGCTCAATAATTATCGCGCTGGCGCCAAGACAGGCTAGGCGTCAGGAAATGGCTTGAAGGTCAATGCAATGAAGAAGACGCAAAGTCAGATAGTCCACCCGCCTATATGATGCCAACCATAGCTGACGAAGGTATCTCAAGGCTAACGTCGACAGCTGACTTCTAGGTTTGCAGTTTGCCTTCGATAAGGTTTGCTTCTGTGCGAAGTCCGGCCGCTCTCGACGTGGGATCAGATATGCAAAAATCATGCATTGCTTCTGGGCATCTGGTAAGGAATATCGGGTAGGCCAGAACCTGTCTTAATTTAGAATATTCGTAACTGGCCAGGTACCTCTATGAGCCTCCGGTTTTCCGGATTTAGAGATTTGTCTGGACAGCGGCGGTATTTCGCGATTCATGATTGCAATGACTCGTGGCGACACACCATCAGCGCTGACAAGAGAAGAACTGCTTGCGATCATCGTTTCGCAGGCCGCTCGGATAGACGCTCAGGCTGCTCGGATAGAGGCGCTGATTGCCGAGAATGCGACCTTGCGAGCCCAGGTCTCGGAGCTGGAACGGCGTCTGGAACTCAACAGCACCAACAGTTCGAAGCCACCCTCGAGCGACGGGTTCAAGAAGCCGCCGCGGGTGCGGAGCCTGCGCGAGCCGTCGGGCAGGAAGTCCGGTGGACAGAAGGGGCACAAGGGCGAAACGCTGAAGCAAATCGCTGCGCCTCAGCATATTATCGACCATCATCCCGGGGGGTTGCGCTGAATGCGGTGCCGCGTTGAGACCTGAGATGGCGATTGGGCTTGTCGTACGCCAGGTTTTCGACCTTGCCGAGCCGCAACCACTGGTTGTCACCGAGCCTCGAGCGCATGAGTGCCGCTGTGTCTCTTGCGGCGCAACGACGCGTGCCGCCTTTCCCGAAGGCGTCAATGCACCCGTTCAATATGGCGCCCGCATTGTTGCCTTCGTCATCTATCTGCAGCATTACCAACTGCTGCCCGAGGGTCGCCTGGTTGCGTTGATGGCGGATCTTTTCGGCGTCAGGCTTTGCGCGGCGAGCCTGGCCAACATGAGCCGTTCCTGCGCGAACCACCTTGCAGGCTTTGCTCTGGGAATTCGTGACCGCGTGGCAGGCGCACCGGTCAAGCACATGGATGAAACCGGCTTGTGCATTGGCGGCAAGACGCAGTGGCTTCATGTGATGTGCACGAGCCTGCTCACCTTCTACCGGGTCTGCGCCAGGCGTGGCAGTCTGCTCCCCAATATCTCGGGCATCGTCGTTCAGCCCACGCCGCCAGCCTGTCGCGGGAACGGAACATTGTCTTGAAGCCCCGGCTCATCGAGCGTTTCCATCGCCGTTACGACGCCATTGTCACCCAGGGGCTGGCCTTTCACGAGGCCGAGCCGCCGCTGGCCAGAGCAGTGGTGAAAGCAGGCGGCAAACGGCGTGGTCGCCCGCCACACCGAACCGGACACAACCTGCTCTTGCGCCTCGCAACGCGCAAAGACGACACGTTGCGCTTTCTCTATAATCCGTCGGTTCCCTTCACCAACAATCAGGCCGAACGTGACGCGCGCATGATGAAGCTGCGGCAGAAAATCTCCGGCGGTTTCCGTTCACTCGAAGGTGCCAACGACTTCGCTATCATCCGTTCCTTTATCTCGACCGCCAAGAAGCGGGGCTGGAACATCATCGAAGCCTTGACCTGCGAACCCTCAAACCTGGCACAATCCCTACGTCTAGGAGCCCGTCTACTTAATCGAAAGAGATCGACGC
>JAPLOT010000472.1 GCA_026400595.1 Alphaproteobacteria bacterium
GACCGAGATCGACGCCCGCGTCTCCCAGATGCTGAAGCTCGTGCGCATGGAGGAACTTGCCAAGCGCAAGACCAGCCAGATCTCCGGCGGCCAGCAGCAGCGCGTCGCGCTGGCCCGGGCGCTGGCACCGCAACCCAAGGTTCTGCTGCTCGACGAGCCGCTCTCGGCACTCGACTACAAGTTGCGCAAGGACATGCAGATCGAGCTCAAGCGCCTGCAGCACGAGACCGGCATCACATTCATCTTCGTGACGCACGACCAGGAAGATGCGCTCACCATGTCGGACCGCATCGCGGTCATGTCGAAAGGCAAGATCCTCCAGATCGGCAGCCCGCGCGACATCTACGACCGGCCATCGGAACGCTTTGTCGCCAACTTCATCGGCGAGACGAATTTTCTTGAAGGCACCGTCGAAAGCCTTCACGGCAAGGAAGCGAAGGTCAGGCTGCCGGGCGGCGCCACGATCAATGCCGGCCTTCCGGAAGGCTTGAAGCCCTCCGGCAAGATCACCATCGTGGTGCGTCCGGAGCATGCCGATCTTGTCAAGGCAGGCGGCAAGGCCGACCTGAAGGGCAAGATCGAGAACATCGTCTATTTCGGAACCGACACGCACTTCATGGTTACAATTGAAGGAGGCGCCACCTTCATCGTGCGCCAGCAGAACTCGCGGGGCGGCGGCCTCGGATTCGAAACCGGCGACAAGGTCGGCGTCAAGCTCGAAGACCACTCCGTACAGGTCCTGAGGGACTGAGCCATGAGCAGCGCAAGCGAAATTCTGGCTGCAGCTCAGCGCAAGGAAGTCCGCGGTCGGTGGTTGCTGTCGGCGCCTGCCCTGATCGTGGTCCTCTGTGCCGCCATTGGGCCGCTCTTTGTCGTCCTGCTCTACTCCTTCATGGCCAAGGGCGACTACGGCGATGTGAAGATGTGGCAGTTCTCGTCCGAGGGCTGGTTCAGCGTCTTCCTCAATCGCGACATTTTCGACGATACCGTGACGCTGGCTGATGCGCATCTGACCATTTTCTGGCGCTCGGTGAAGCTGTCCTTCATCACCGTTGTGCTGGCCCTGCTGTTCGGATTCCCCACGGCCTATTTCATCGCCACGCGTCCCGAGCGGACGCGTGACGTGTGGTTGTTCCTGATCACCATTCCCTTCTGGACCAACCTGCTGATCCGCACCTTCGCCATGATGGAGGTGATCCGCAATGAAGGCATCCTGAATTCTGCGTTGATAGGATTGGGCCTCATCAACGAGCCCATCCAGATCCTTTATACCGACACTGCCATCATGCTGGGCATGCTCTATGTCTATCTGCCGCTGATGGTGCTGCCGCTCTATGCCAGCATGGAGAAGCTCGATTTCCGGCTGGTTGAGGCGGCCTACGATCTCTACGCCACGCGCCTCAAGGTCTTGTGGCGTGTGATCATCCCGCTTGTGAAGCCCGGCATCATCGCAGGCTCGATCCTTGTCTTCATTCCGTCGCTGGGCGCCTACGTGACGCCGCGTGTGCTGGGTGGCGGCAAGAACATGATGCTTGGCAATCTCATCGAACTGCAGTTCGGCCAGGGCCGCAACTGGCCGCTGGGAGCGGCGCTGTCGATCACGCTGATGGCCATCGTGATGGTCGCCATGCTGGTCTATGTGAGGCAGGCTTTGAAGGGAGGCAACGCACATGGCTGAAGCCGGCAGATTCTCGGTGCGCCGCCAGACGGGCTTCACCACCATCGCCTTCCTCTGTTTCGTCTGGCTCTATCTGCCGATCGCAACGCTGATCTTCTATTCCTTCAATGCGGGCACATCCGTTGCCATCTGGGAAGGATTTTCGTGGCGCTGGTATGAAGCCGCCTGGAACAACGAGCAGATCCAGGAGGTCTCGATCAGGTCGCTGCTCATTGCCACCGTTGCGGCCACCGTCGCAACCGTGACGGCCACCATGGCGGCACTGGCAACGACAAGACGGGCCCCCTTCCGCGGCATGACGGCTGTCTATGCGGCACTCAACGCACCACTGATGGTGCCCGAGATCGTCACGGCGGTGGCGCTTCTCATCACATTCGCATCGATCAAGGTGGCAACAGGTTATACAGGACTGGGCTATCTCTTCGCGGCCCATGCGGCCTTCTGCATCCCCTTCGCCTATCTTCCGGTCCGTGCACGACTCGAAAGCATGGACCTGACGCTGGAACGGGCGGCAGCGGATCTCTATGCCACGCCCTGGCGAGCATTTCGCTACGTTACCTTGCCCTTGCTGTGGCCCGGAATCATCGCGGGCTTCATGCTGGCCTTCGTGATTTCGCTCGACGACGTGGTGATCACGGAGTTTGTGAAGTCGGCGGGTCAGGATACGCTTCCGACCTACATGCTGGGTCAGTTGCGGCGCCAGCTCACGCCAGAAATCAATGCGATCTCGACCGCCTTCTTCCTTTTGTCGGTGGTGATCGTTACGTTGTTCTTCTTCCTGAACCGGAAGGAGCGCTAAGAACCATGAAAACAGGGAGTTCAACATGAAAATGAAGATTGCCGCTGCGGTCGTTGCCGCAAGCATGCTGGCGGTGGCCGGTCCGGCCGCCGCCGAGGGCGAGCTCAACATCTTCAACTGGGGCGACTACACCAGCCCGGAGTTGATCAAGAAGTTCGAGCAGACCTACAACGTCAAGGTCACCATCACCGACTATGACTCGAACGACACGGCGCTTGCCAAGGTGCGCGCAGGTGGCCATGGCTTCGACATCGTCGTGCCGTCCAACGGTGTCGTGCCCATATGGATCAGCGAGGGCCTCGTTCTCGAGACCCGGCCCGACCAGATGGAAAACTTCAAGCACGTCGATCCGAAGTGGGTGAACGTCGACTTCGACCCGGGCCGCAAGTACTCGGTTCCATGGCAGTGGGGTACGACAGGCACCTATGCCCTCAAGAACGTCTACAGCGGCGACATCAACACTTCCGCGATCTGGCTG
>JAPLOT010000552.1 GCA_026400595.1 Alphaproteobacteria bacterium
CTCCGCGTTGGCTGGCGTAATCATACTGGCGCTCTGAATAGGCGCGGTCGCCCAAGGTGTCCCGCCAACCAAGGTAGTCCCAGTAGTCGACATGAAGGGAGATGGCAACAACGCCCTTCATGCCTCTCAGCTCCTTCAGCAGCGCGTCTGCCGGCGGACAGGATGAACACCCCTGACTCGTAAACAGCTCAACCACCACCGGTCGCAGACCATCTTGAGCCCGAAGCAGCGAATTGAGAAGTGACGTGGCAGTTCCTGCGCCCAACGTCAGTATCTGACGACGCGTGATGCTCCGACTAGAGGCCATGACAGCCCTCGATCAATTTTAAAATGCGCCAACTTTGAAGCAACCGATGAAAGGCATGGGAGCGAATTCCAACGTCAACTGGGCCGCTATCCTTTCGTCTCAAGACTTGCACTCGTTGCTCTCTGAGTGGTGCTTTGGACGATTTGACGCCAGGTCGGCAAGAGCCGATCGAGTCATTCTGAATGGCCTCGTCCCAACAGGGGCGAGGCCACTCCTACACTAAAGAACTTTGCCGCCCCACTTCGCGCAGTCTGCAGCAGATGCATTGATCCAGCCTTGCCCCTTACAAGCAGCCTGGCCTTTGCACTCATTGTTGGCGGTCTTGCACGCGCCTTGCCCCTTGCAGGCATTCACGCCGTAACACATGACCTTGCCGGCCGCAGCGGCGGGTGTCGTGATGGCAGTGCTACTGACGGCAAATGAGAGAGCAGCGGCTGCAAGTGCCGCGCCGGAGATGGACGCAATCTTCATGGGTTTCCTCCCGAGGTTTCACTTGCGAATGATGCAAGCAAATCGGAGGATGCCGATGATTGGTGAGATCAGCAAATGAACTGCCCGTGACGAGATACGATATCTCGGACTTTGTTTGCAACGTATATGGGTCTCATGCGAGTGAGCAGGAGGAAGTCCAATGGTATCCGGTGACCTTTTGAAGGCTTCCGGGTAGCCAGACTGGCGAAGCAAACGAACGATTGCCTTGTCTAGGGCCTGCCTCTCAGGACGGATCGCGGATCCTTGTAGCCACAACAATTGCAACGACCACTCTTTGGGTTGGTCGTGGTTGCCGAGACCGCTCTCGCACACGGACTCGTGACGCCACACACCCTCTTTGTGAGCAATTGGAGGCAAAGCAATCGCGTAAGATTTCCAGAGAAGAGGAGAAGTTCACGATGCCAACACGTAGATTCTTTCTGACCGCCTCAGCGCTCTTGCTATTCCTGGCGCCGGTCAGGGCTGGAGAAATCGCTCCATTTTCACAGCAGAGCTTTGAAGCTGCACAGGCTGCCGGCAGACCGATCCTGATTGAGATCACTGCGCCTTGGTGCCCGACCTGCAAGGTTCAGGCACCCATCATTGAGGAACTTGCCAGCCGAGATTCGCTTAAAGATCTCCTTGTGCTGCGAGTTGACTTTGATACGCAGACAGACACCGTCCGAAGCCTCGGGGCCAACTCGCAGAGTACCTTGATCGTGTTTCGTGGCCGGAACGAGGTGTCCCGCTCCATCGGCGAAACAGACCCCAAGGCCATAGAGGCACAAATCAGCATGGCCGTCGCGGGCTGAGGTCGCCGCCTATGTTCCTTGCCTTTTTAGCGGGTACTCTTTCAATTCTGTCCCCCTGTGTACTGCCACTCCTGCCCCTCACCCTTGGAGCTGCAGCGGCCCAAGGACGCTACGGTCCGTTCGCACTAGCCTGCTGGCTCACCCTGTCGTTTGTCACAGCATCCATTCTGGCAGCTCGCGGTGAAAATCTCGCAAGTGTGATGCTGATCATGGCAGCCTTTGGAATTGGGGCTGCGCTGCCTCTCCTGATACTCGGCAGTCTATCACGCGAGTTCTATCAGAAATGGCGCGGCCGAATGATCGGGAGTGGAACGGTACTGAAGCCTGTACTTGGCGTCATACTTGCCGTAACGGGACTGATGATACTCACAGGCTTTGACAAGCGTGTAGAAGCAAGACTCGTGGAACTTTCGCCGGCCTGGCTTACCGAACTCACGACTCGGTATTGAGAGTCTGGTCTTAGAGCGCACAACGAGACACAGCTCGCCGTGTGCTCGTCACTCTCGACCGCGGTAACGACTGATTTGGCTCACGCGGAATTCCTTGAGCTATGAACAAGATGCCGGAGATGAACTCAGTGGCCAGCCAAGTCGGCGACGTTGTATTTGTTTTGCCAAGACGGGCAGCCTGGGGTCTTTCGCCTCTGCCGTCACGCGCACAGAGGATCGTGGACGCGGGCCTCCACGATGCAGAGTGGCGCATTACCCTGGTCCAGGCCTTGATTGTCACATTTCTGGGTGTTCTGTTCTTTATCATCTTCAGTATGGTGAGTCGCTGGCCCTGTTTCTGAAGGCGCCCACCCAGCTCTATCTGTTTGTCGTCATTGCCTGGCATGGTTTGACGTTAGACCCCTTACGAGTTGCATTTGCGGGTATCATGGCGGCAGCAGGGTGGCTCCTCTTGATGCTTGCTGCCATCTACCAGGGTGGCGAGGAGATCATTACGCGTGACTTCATGACCTACATGATGTCGTCGCGCGTTCTCATCGGCGCTGAGGTTGACCGCATCATTGCTATACTGCTGTTTACAGCAGTCTTGTGTGTCGGCC
>JAPLOT010000514.1 GCA_026400595.1 Alphaproteobacteria bacterium
ACAGCGACTTTCTCCCTCCGCACAAGAGGGAGGGAAACGTAGGCCTGCCTCCATCTCGTCTCCTTCGGCACCCTCATCAGGCCACCGCACGGTTGAAGCGCTGGCGGAAGGCGGCGGGGCTGGTCTGGAATCGTTGCTCGAAGGCCTCGTAGAAGCGCGACAGCGATCCGAAGCCGCAGTCGAAGGCGCTGGTGACCCTGGCTGTTGTCCCTGGCGCCGTGACGGCACTGCACACGTCACCGGCAGAAGCGGCAACCGGGCGCGTTGAGTTCCGGCTCGTCAGGGCAGGCTTCATTGTTGGCTTTGGCAGTGGCAGCGGAACACTTCGCTTCAATGGCAAGCTGTATCGACTGAGTGTGGGCGGGGTCAGCCTCGGTGCGACGATTGGCATCGCGTCTGCAGATTTCGTAGGCAAGGCCCGTCACCTTCACAGGTCCAGCGACATCGCGGGTACATATACCGCCGTCGGAGCCGGATTGGCTGCCGCCGGTGGTGGAGCCGTTGCCAGACTGCGCAATTCCCGAGGCGTCGTGCTCGAGGTTCAAGCCAGGCAGATCGGCTTCATGGCGTCGGTCGACCTCAGCGGACTGAGACTGAGGCTGGCTCGCTAGGCAAACTGGCGCAGACCAGTATAACTCCGGGAAGAATAGCGTGCCGTGCGTTAACTTAAGCCGCTCTGCTCAGGGAAACTGGACACGTTGGGGGGCAGCATTCCAGCGTCGAATACGGCTGGAGGTCATCAGCATTGTTTCGGTCATGTTCGCTCAATGTCTGCTGGTTCTCCAGAAGCAGCTGCTTGGGCACCCCTCCCTTTCGCAGCAAGCTTCCGATTGGCAGTTTTTAGTCGAATGATCAGGGACTTGATCAGATCAATTGCTTCTACAGGATTATTCGTGAGGAGTTCGATCACTTCCTCCGCAGTATATGCCTGACAAGCCGTCTGCTCTCTAGCGATGGCTGTTGCAGAACGTGGGCTGTCATCGATGATCCCCATCTCGCCAAAAATGTCCTTGGAGCCCAGTGATGCAATTCTCCTCCGACCACCGTCTTTGTCGCTGACGACAATGTCCACAGAGCCGTCGAGAATTCGATATGTTAGATCACTCGGATCGCCCTCTGAAAAAATCACCTGGCCGCTTTCGAACAGCAAATTCTTCATATCTGACTATCCTTTCCGTCTGATCAGAGTCCTGCTCGCTCAATGTTGCACATTTTTGCCGTCACACTTCTGAGTTGATTTCCCGCTGTTCTTTCAGGATCGGCCATCTCTGGGTCTTGGCAGCGCGATCAGCTACAGCGGAAAGTCACGGCAAGGCGGTTGTGTCGTCATATGACTGCTTCGGGTCAATCGCGTAGGTTTCACCGATGTCCAGATAACTCCGAATGCGCCATGAGCCCAGTGACCTTGTATGGGCCGTTCGCGCGGCGGATTGATCAGCAAGGTGCGGGCCGTCGTGGATAGGATTGGCACCCCAATGAACTCAAGGCGCCGCTTTCGGAGCGACTCCATATTTGATCCTTCCCCACAAGAGGGAAGGAAACGGTTTCGTGCTTCCGTCTCGCCTCGTTCCGCCCCCTGATCAGGCC
>JAPLOT010000106.1 GCA_026400595.1 Alphaproteobacteria bacterium
GTAGCGGGCGTTGGGGAAGGTGGGCTTGCCATCCGCTGCCACGCCGCCAATGTGATCGGGGTGGCAATGGGTGATCACCACCACGTTGATCTGGTCGGGCGCGATGCCGGCAGCCGCAAGGCGCTGAGGCAGCTGGCCGCCCGCTGCAGCACCCAGCCCGGTGTCGAAGAGGACCAGTTCCTTGCCGGTGTTGACGACGACCGGCGTGAACATGTTCATGGTGACGTTGGTGGGAAGGAAGTTCGCCTCAAGCAGGGCCGCCACGTCTTCCGGCTTCTGATTGGTGCCGAAGATGGTTTCCGGCTTCTCCGCCGGCCGCGTGAAGTCGAGGATGGCGGTTACCTCGTAGCCGCCGATCTTGTAGCGGTGGCTGTTGGCCGGAGCGACCCCAAGCTGGGCTGTCTGGGCGCGTGCGGCGTTCGCTGGCAGAAGGGCGGCTGCTCCCGCAGCGGCAGTTCCCAACAGCACATGGCGGCGAGACGTCTTCATCGGGGTCCTCCTGAAAATGGTAACGGAGAGTGATACGCTTGAATCGTGGCAAGTTATCAGTTTCTGCGCCGGTCTCACGGGCTTGTGATCGGCCGATGATCCGCGGCGAGGTCGCTCCGTAGAAGGGGGACCATGGCACAACCGTCCATTCTCTGGCTTCGGCAGGATCTGCGCCTCGCCGATCACGCAGCCCTTACGGCTGCCGCCGCTGCTGGGCCGGTGATCCTTGTCTATGTTCTCGATGACGAGACCCCCGGGAACTGGTGCATGGGGGCAGCGTCGCGCTGGTGGCTTCACAAGAGCCTTGAAAGCCTGGGCCGGCGTGTTCCGCTCGTTCTGCGGCGGGGGCGTGCTGATGTCGTCCTCTCGGAACTTCTCGGCCAGTCAGGGGCCACGAGCCTGCACTTCACACGCGACTACGCGCCCTGGTCCGCCGGGCTCGAGCGTCGCGTCAAGGATGCCTGCGATGCGGCGGGCGTCGCCTGTCATCGCTACGGCGGCTATCTGCTGCATGAGCCGGAGGCAATCCGCAATGGCCTGGGAGAGGTCTACAAGGTCTACACGCCCTTCTCGAAGGCCTGCTTCGCGGCTGGTGAACCGCGCAGTCCCCGGCCGGTACCGAACTTCAAGACAAGCAACCACGCGTTGGGAAGCGACGAACTGGCCAGCTGGGATCTGCTGCCAAGGCGCCCCAACTGGGCCAAGGGGTTCGAGGCCTATTGGCAACCCGGCGAAGAGGGCGCCCGCAGCAGGCTCGCGGCCTTCATTGCCAGCGGGCTCGCCGACTATGCCGATGCGCGCGATCGTCCGGACCGGGATGTGACCTCAAGGCTTTCCGCCCACCTGCATTTTGGCGAGATCAGTCCGGCCCAGTGCTGGCATGCGGTCCGGGCGGCGCAATCCGCGGCCAATGGCCGCCTCGACCGGGCGGCGGAGAAGTTCCTGAAGGAAATCCTCTGGCGCGAGTTCTCCTATCACCTGCTGCACTTGCGCCCCGATCTGCCGGAACAGCCATTCCGGCCCGAGTTCTCCGCCTTCCCCTGGCAGGTGAATGAGGCGGACCTTGTCCTCTGGCAGCGGGGCCGAACGGGCTACCCCATCGTCGACGCGGGCATGCGCGAACTCTGGTCCAGCGGGATCATGCACAACCGCGTCCGCATGATCGTGGCCTCTTTCCTCATCAAGGATCTCTTGATCCCCTGGCAGGCAGGCGAACGCTGGTTCTGGGACACGCTGGTCGACGCCGACATCGCCAGCAATGCTGCAAGCTGGCAATGGGTTGCGGGGTGCGGCGCCGATGCCGCTCCCTATTTCCGGATCTTCAATCCCGTGCTTCAGGGCGAGAAGTTCGACCCCTTGGGCGCCTATGTGCGCAAGTGGGTGCCGGAGCTTGCCCGGCTTCCCGATCCGTTCGTGCACCGGCCGTGGGAGGCGCCTACGCCGGTCTTGCAGGCGGCCGGGGTTGAACTGGGACGCAACTACCCGCATCCTCTCGTCGATCATGGCGTGGCGCGCGACCGGGCGCTCGCTGCCTTCAAGGCCATCAAGGGAGCGGCGGAATGAACATTCTTGGCATCAGCGGCGCGCTGCGCAAGGCTTCGACCAACACGGGCCTTCTGCGGGCGATGAAGGAGATGGCGCCGGCCAAGGTTACAGTCGAGGTCGCCACGCTGCATGGCATTCCGCTCTTCAACGAGGATGACGAGGCGGCGACAGGCAAGCCGCAAGCCGTGCGCGACCTTGATGCCCGTATCCGCGCCGCCGACGGTATCGTGATTGCTTGCCCGGAGTACAATTTCTCGATCCCCGGCGTGCTGAAGAATGCGACCGACTGGCTGTCGCGTGGCGGTTCGCCATTTCGCTGGAAGCGCGTCGGCATCGTCGGGGCGGGGGGCGGCCAATTCGTCGGCACGGCTCGCGCGCAGTATCATCTTCGTCAGAACCTTCAGGCCCTGCAGGCCATTACCATGCCACGCCCCGAGGTTTTCGTGAACCACAACGAGCAGAAGTTCGATGCGGCAGGCAACCTGACCGATGACGAGACCCGCCACCATCTGGCGAAGTGGTTCGAGTCCTTCCTGGAATGGGTCGAGAAGAAGCCGTGAGGGCCAGGTTCAGACTGCGACGCCGGTCGCCGCCATGCGGATTGACTTGATCGCCGCGGCATAATCTTGGGTCTTGAAGATGCTCGATCCCGCGACCAGGGCATTGGCGCCTGCGCGGACGATCTCGCCAGCATTCTCCGCTCCGATACCGCCATCGACCTCGATGTCGATGTTTCGGCCGCGTGTCATCTCGCGAAGTTCCGAGATCTTGTCGAGCATCGCCGGGATAAAGGCCTGACCGCCGAAGCCCGGATTGACCGACATGACCAGGATCAGGTCGAGCCGATCCAGTACATGCCCGAGAACCGAGGCGGGCGTCGCCGGATTGAGCGAGACGCCGGCTTTCTTGCCCATGGCCCTGATCGCCTGCAGGGAGCGATCGAGATGAGGACCGGCTTCGGCATGGACCGTGATGACGTCGGCCCCGGCCCTGGCGAAGCTCTCGAGATAGGGATCGACCGGCGCGATCATGAGGTGAACGTCGAAGGGCTTCCTGGTGACGCCGCGGATGGACTGCATGATCGGCGTGCCGAAGCTGATGTTGGGCACGAAGTGCCCATCCATCACATCGATATGAATCCAGTCAGCCCCGGCCGCATCGATGGCCCGAACCTCATCGCCCAGCCGCGCGAAGTCGGCGGCCAGGATCGAGGGTGCGATGATCAGCGGCCGGGCCATCGTGTCAGAGCAGCTTGCCCATGGCCACGGCCGTGTCGCTCATGCGGTTTGAGAAGCCCCACTCGTTGTCGTACCACGACAGGACGCGCACCAGCGTACCTTCCATGACCTTGGTCTGGTCCATGTGGAACGTCGATGAATTGGCGTTGTGGTTGAAGTCGATCGAGACATTGGGCTCGTCGGTGTAGCCGAGGATGCCCTTGAGCGGGCCATCGGCCGCAGCCTTGATGGCGGCGTTGACCTCTTCCGGCGTGGTCTTGCGCTTGGCGACGAACTTGAAGTCGACCACCGACACGTTCGGAGTGGGCACCCGGATGGCGACGCCATCGAGCTTGCCCTTGAGTTCCGGCAGCACGAGGCCCACGGCCTTGGCGGCACCCGTCGAGGTCGGGATCATCGACATGGCAGCCGCGCGGGCGCGGTAGAGATCTTTGTGCATCGTATCCAGCGTCGGCTGGTCGCCGGTATAGGCGTGGATGGTGGTCATGAAGCCGTGATCGATGCCGACCGTATCGTTCAGCACCTTGGCCACCGGCGCGAGGCAGTTGGTGGTGCAGGAGGCATTCGAGATAACGATGTGATCCTTGGTCAGCTTGTCGTGGTTTACGCCGTAGACCACCGTGAGATCGGCGCCATCGGCGGGGGCCGAGACGATCACGCGTTTGGCGCCGGCCGTGAGGTGGGCCGAGGCCTTGTCCCTCGAAGTGAAGATCCCCGTGCATTCCAGCGCGATGTCGACGCCGAGGTCCTTCCAGGGGAGTTGGGCCGGGTCCTTGATGGCGGTCACCTTGAACTTGTCCGAACCGATGTTGATCGAGTCGCCGTCGACCTTCACCACGTGCGGGAAGCGGCCGTGTACGGAATCGTAGCGGAGCAAGTGGGCATTGGTCTCGACCGGGCCCAGATCGTTCACGGCCACGACGTCGATGTCCTTGCGGCCGGATTCGTAGATGGCGCGGACGATGTTGCGGCCGATACGGCCGAAGCCGTTGATGGCGACGCGGACTTTTGGCATGGAGACCTCCGTTGCAAATGACCTTGGATTTCTGCGCCCTTATAGCCAATCCTGGGCAGGGCGGAAGGGGAAATCAGAGGTACGCCCCTCAGCGGCCTGGCTGTGCGAAGTGTCGCGGGAAAAAGGCGGCCAGCGAGGCCTGCATGATCTGGTTGCATTCCTGCGGCGTCAGTCGGCCGGTGAGACCGCTGCCGGACTGGGCGACCGCCAGCCAGAGTCCATCGCCCATGGCATCCAGAGCTTTCATGGTGATATCGGGATCGAGATCGTAGCCGCCCGACTCTACCAGGGAACGACAAAACCTTTCCCCGGCGACAAGCCGCTCGGCGTCGAAGCCGGCACAGAGTTCCTCGTAGATCGGCCGTCCCTGCGACTCGCCCCAGAAGGCAATCCAGGCAGCAAGCTTGTCGGGTGTGTAGACGTCCGGATTGAAATCCGCCAGCACCAGTGCCGAGAGCTTGGCGGCAGGATTGTCGTCGGCCGCGGCGACGGCCTGTTTCCAGTTGTTGTAGTATTCCTCCGCAAGGAAGCGCAGAACCGAGGCGAGGAGTTCGTCCTTGCTGACGAAGTGGAAGATGATGATGCCGGTCGACAATCCGGCGGCCTTGGCCACGTCGGCGACCGTCAGCGCCGCATAGCCCTTCAAGGCGAGGACGCGGATCGTTGCCTCGATCAACTGCTGCTTGCGCACCTCCTTCGAGGCCTTGCGCCCAAGCCCAGAGTCGGCGGCCGACGATGGCATCAGACAGGCCTCCGGGCGCGGATATGGGTGGGGCAATGTTCGCCGCTGTCCAGAACCTTCAACATGCGGCTCCAGATCTCGATGTTGTGGTCCACGAACTAGCGGCCAAGCTCGGCGGCCGCCTGGGCATAAAGCGGCCCTCGCATGGCTTCGACTTCCCGGCGGGCCTGATCCCGATACCAGGCATTGCGGCTGGTGATGGCGATCACGGAGAATCCTGCGTCCTGGAGTGCCGCCCGGTAGCGCGCCGGCGAGGCCATACCGAAATCCAGTCCCTCGGCCTTGATGTACTCCTTCATCTGGGGGGATGGCTCGCCATCGTGTCCGATCAGCCAATCAGATGCGGCGAACCAGCCTCCGGGCCGCAGGACCCGGAAGACTTCGCGGGCCAGGGCATGCTTGTCGGGAATGTGGACGATGGAGGCCTTGCTGAAGGCCACATCGCAACAGGCCGGAGGGAAGGGCAAGGGCCCGGGCGCCACCTTGGCGAAGCCAATGCGGCCCTCCAGCCCCGCGGCCGCGACCTTGCTGCGCGCAGTCGCGATGACCGTGTCCT
>JAPLOT010000242.1 GCA_026400595.1 Alphaproteobacteria bacterium
AAAGTCCCGCCGGCCGCGGGCGCTGTACGGGCGCTTTGCTGACCACCATCCTACCCCGCGCTGGGCAGCGCCCGCGCCACCCTCTCGGGCCCTCGAGAGGCAACCACCCCGGAGGCGGCCGGAACCGCCTCAAAGGCGATCCCTCATGTTCCGGCGCTTGAAACGATTTCACCCTGCAGCGCTCGGCAGCCCCGCCATGCGGCCCCCGGGTTTGACTTGCGCGGTCCAATCGCTAAATAGCCCCCAACACATTCCCTGAGGCATTCGCACCATGGCCAAGCCGCGCACGCTCTATGACAAGATCTGGGACGACCATCTCGTCCACGAGGCCGAGGATGGCACGGCCCTGCTCTACATCGACCGTCATCTCGTTCATGAGGTGACCAGCCCGCAGGCCTTCGAGGGCCTGCGCATGACCGGCCGCAAGGTGCGCCATCCCGAGAAGACCCTGGCCGTGGTCGACCACAATGTTCCCACCACCGACCGCTCGCGCGGCATCGCCGAGGAGGAAAGCCGCATCCAGGTCGAGACGCTCGCCAAGAACGCCGCCGAGTTCGGCGTGCGCTACTTCAACGAACTCGACAAACGGCAGGGCATCGTCCACGTGGTCGGCCCCGAGCAGGGCTTCACACTGCCTGGAACCACGCTCGTTTGCGGCGACAGCCATACCGCGACCCACGGCGCCTTCGGCGCGCTCGCCTACGGCATCGGCACCTCGGAAGTCGAGCATGTGCTCGCCACCCAGACGCTGATCCAGAAGAAGGCCAAGAACATGCTGGTGCAGGTGGACGGAAAGCTGCCGCGGCACTCCACCGCCAAGGACATCATCCTCGCCATCATCGGCGAGATCGGCACGGCAGGCGGCACCGGCTCGGTCATCGAATTCGCCGGCGAGGCGATCCGCGACCTCTCGATGGAAGGCCGCATGACGGTCTGCAACATGACCATCGAGGGCGGCGCCCGCGCCGGCATGATCGCGCCCGACGAAAAGGCCTTTGCCTACCTGAAGGACCGCCCCATGGCGCCGAAAGGCGAAGCCTGGGACCAGGCCCGCCGCTACTGGGACACGCTGGTGACCGACGATGGCGCCCACTTCGACCGCGTGGTGAAGCTCGACGCCGCCAGCCTGCCGCCCATCGTCTCCTGGGGCACCAGCCCTGAGGATGTGGTCTCGATCGCCGGCGTGGTGCCCAATCCCGACGACATCGCCGACGAGGGCAAGCGCCAGTCCAAGTGGCGCGCGCTCGACTACATGGGCTTGAAGCCCGGCACGAAGCTCACCGACGTCGAGCTCGACGTGGTGTGGATCGGCTCCTGCACCAATGGCCGCATCGAGGACCTGCGCACCGTGGCCAAGGTGGTCGAGGGCAAGAAGATCTCGGAGCGCCTGGCCTATGCCATGATCGTGCCGGGCTCGGGACTCGTGAAACAGCAGGCCGAGGCCGAGGGCCTCGACAGGATCTTCACCGCCGCCGGCTTCGAATGGCGCGAGCCGGGATGCTCCATGTGCCTCGGCATGAATCCGGATCAGCTCAAGCCCGGCCAGCGCTGCGCCTCCACCTCGAACCGCAACTTCGAGGGCCGCCAGGGCTACAAGGGCCGCACCCATCTGCTGTCCCCCGAAATGGCCGCAGCCGCGGCGCTTGCCGGCCGCTTCGTCGATATCCGCACCCTGCGCTGAGTGGCGCGGCA
>JAPLOT010000576.1 GCA_026400595.1 Alphaproteobacteria bacterium
AGCCGCCGGAGTTCCTGCAGCCCTATTGGATCTATATGGAACGCCCCGCCGCCTGAGGTTTGCGAGCCTGCAGCGAGTAATACCAATCCGCGTTGTGGGCGACTCTTGAGGGCTTAACAAATCACCGGCGAAGTGATTCAAGGTGGCAAACCAGTAGTGTCCGGTTTAATTCATGATCAATCGCGAAGAAGCCAATAACGGCAGGGTGTCCGGCGATTTTCCAGGTGTCCACGATTTGAAATCCGTTCCGCTCTTTTGCGATGCTCTTGGGCTTGTAAAGCCCGAGGGAACCCATGAACGTTGGCAAGACGCTGTTTGCCCAGATCATGGAGTACGTTCCATGGAAAACATTCGGACGGATTATCGATCGTCATGGTGGCGATGCTGGGGTGCGCACGCTGAGTTGCGCCGACCTGTTCCGTATCATGGCATTTGCGCAACTGACCTGGCGGGAGTCCCTGCGCGACATCGAGGTCTGCCTGACAGCCAACCAGGCAAGGCTCTTTCACATGGGAATGAAGGGCGCTCCCGCACGATCGACCTTGGCCGACGCCCTGAACCTTCGGGATTGGCGCATCTATCACGGACTGGCAATGCGCTTGATTCATCGCGCCAGAGGTCTGTATGCCAAGGACGCATTGAACATCGAACTCGACGCAACCGTTTATGCCCTCGATGCCACCACGATCGACCTCTGCCTGAGCCTGTTCGATTGGGCTCCCTTTCGTACGACCAAGGCAGCCGTCAAGATGCATACGCTGCTGGACCTCCGCGGCTCGATCCCTGCGTTTATTCACGTCAGCGATGGAAAAATGCACGAGGTCAATGTACTCGACATACTGCCCGTCGAGGCTGGAGCCTTCTACGTCATGGACCGGGGCTATCTGGACTTTACCCGGCTCTACAACATGCACCAGGCGGGCGCGTTCTTTGTCACGCGAACCAAGCGCGGAATGGACGCGCGCCGGGTCTATTCCGCGCCTACACAACGGGACACTGGCGTCATCTGCGATCAGAGCATCGCCATGAACGGCTTCTACATTGCCAAGCACTATCCCGAACTCCTGCGTCGCATCCGCTTTAAAGATCCCGAGACCGGCAAGACGTTGGTGTTCCTGACCAACAACACAATGCTCCCGGCACTGACGATCGCTGCCTTGTACAAGAACCGCTGGCAAGTCGAGCTGTTCTTCAAATGGATCAAACAGCACCTCAGAATCAAGCGGTTCCTTGGTACGAGCGAAAATGCGGTCAAGACGCAAATCTGGTGTGCTGTATCGACCTACGTGCTGATTGCAATCGTCAAGAAAGAGCTGCAACTCGACGCCTCGCTCTACACATTGCTACAGATCTTGTCCGTGTCGGTGTTCGAGAAAACGCCCATTTTATGGGCCTTCCGGCCTGACGATCTGGGAAAGGAACAACCCACCAATGACAAGCAATTGAATTTATTCAGCTTTTAACCGGACACTAGTGATATAATTTAGACTTTAAATCTACTCATGCCCCTTTACGACAGAGGCGCGTCAGTCAGAAGGTGTAAAATAGATTTATTATTCTATTTAAAATTGCTACTTGGCAAATAGAACCCTGCCCAAGCCGCCGCGGTTGACGCTCCCGCGCAACTGGACGAGCCTTGCCCGTCACCCCAGTGCTAACCGACATACGGGTGGCGTCGCGTCCCGTGGACGTCCTCGACATGCTACCTGACGCGGAAGGCCATCAGCAGTCCAGCGATGCGTTCCAGGAAATCACCGCCTACCTCGTCTTCTGGCTCC
Organism: Alphaproteobacteria bacterium; assembly: GCA_026400595.1. Taxonomy (GTDB): domain Bacteria; phylum Pseudomonadota; class Alphaproteobacteria; order Rhizobiales; family Aestuariivirgaceae; genus Aestuariivirga. The sequence goes on from JAPLOT010000576.1 coordinate 1,779, forward strand.
GAGGCGATGTCTGAGCTGACGCGCTCGCGCGCTGGCCCATGGCCAAGCCAAAAGAAACTGGTCCCCGCCCGATGAGGCGGAGGCCAAGATTGAAGTACTCACTGAGCCGGAGTGGATCTGGCTGCAGACTAGGGGCTCATCACCACCAGAGTCGCCTTGTTGAGCTTGCATGCCGACGTATTCGTGCTCCTGTACAGCAACTGGAACGTCACGCTTGCGCCGGCAGTGTAGCCCGTCGTGTAGAAGACCTGCGTATAGGGCAACGCCGTCGTGGTCTTGTTGGTCACCATGACGAAGGCATCCGC
>JAPLOT010000206.1 GCA_026400595.1 Alphaproteobacteria bacterium
GCGGCGGTACAGGTCGTTGAGATCGGAGGTCGCAAAGCGGCCGCCGTCGAGCGGAACCAGCGGACGCAGCTCCGGCGGAATGACCGGAACCTGTGTCAGGATCATCCATTCCGGGCGGTTACCGGACTCGAGGAAGCTCTCGACCAGCTTGAGGCGCTTGGCGATCTTCTTCGGCTTCAGCTCGCCGGTGGCGGTGCGCAGCTCCTCGCGCAACTGTTCGCGCAGCTGTTCGAGATTGATCGACATGAGGATCTCGCGGATGGCCTCGGCGCCGATGGAAGCCGTGAAGGCGTCCTCGCCGTAGTCCTCCTGGGCCTTCATGTACTCGCTCTCGGTCAGCATCTGGTGCTGCTTCATCGGCGTGAGCCCGGGCTCGAGCACGATGTAGTTCTCGAAGTACAGAACGCGCTCCACATCCTTCAGCGTCATGTCGAGCAGCGCCGAGATGCGGCTGGGCAGCGACTTGAGGAACCAGATGTGGGCGACGGGTGCCGCCAGCTCGATGTGGCCCATGCGCTCGCGCCGGACCTTGGAAAGGGTCACTTCCACGCCGCACTTCTCGCAGATGATACCCTTGTACTTCATCCGCTTGTACTTGCCGCAAAGGCACTCGTAGTCCTTCACCGGCCCGAAGATGCGGGCGCAGAACAGCCCGTCGCGCTCCGGCTTGAAGGTGCGGGAGTTGATCGTCTCCGGCGTCTTGATCTCGCCGAAGGACCACGAGAGGATCTTCTCGGGGCTGGCGATCGAGATGCGGATCTGATCGAAGGTCGGAACCGGGGTTGCCGGGTTGAAGACGTTCATGACCTCTTGGTTCATCGGTCACTTGCTCCTTTTCGCGGGACTGCCGCTGCGCATTGAGACGTTCGGGACTCGAAACTTGCGGGACGGCGGGGCAAGGCCCCGCCGCCCTTGATCAGGATTGCTGTTCGGAATTCTGCAGCTCGACGTTGAGGCCGAGCGAGCGCATTTCCTTGACCAGCACGTTGAAGCTCTCCGGAATGCCAGCCTCGAAGGTGTCGTCGCCGCGCACGATGGCTTCGTAGACCTTGGTGCGGCCGGCCACGTCGTCCGACTTGATGGTCAGCATTTCCTGCAGCGTATAGGCCGCGCCATAGGCCTCAAGCGCCCAGACTTCCATTTCGCCGAAGCGCTGGCCGCCGAACTGCGCCTTGCCGCCGAGCGGCTGCTGGGTGACGAGCGAGTATGGGCCGATGGAGCGGGCGTGGATCTTGTCGTCCACGAGGTGGTGCAGCTTCAGCATGTAGATGTAGCCGACGGTCACGTTGCGGTCGAACGGCTCGCCGGTGCGGACGTCGAAGAGGCGGACCTGGCCGGAGGTGTTGAGCCCCGCGCTCTTCAGCATTGCGGCGATGTCTTCTTCGCGCGCGCCGTCGAAGACCGGCGTCGCGATCGGCACGCCACGGCGCAGGTTCTGTGCGGCTTCCACCAGCTGGCCGTCGTCGAGGCCGTCGAGCTCCTCGTTCTTGCCGTAGATCTGGTGCAGCTGCGTACGCAGCGGCTTGGCATCATGGCTGTCGCGATAGGCTTCCAGCAGCTGGCCGATCTTGTTGCCCATGCCGGCGCAGGCCCAGCCTAGATGGGTTTCCAGGATCTGTCCGACGTTCATGCGCGACGGCACGCCCAGCGGGTTCAGCACGATGTCGACATGGGTGCCGTCCTCGAGGAAGGGCATGTCCTCGATCGGAACGATCTTGGATACGACACCCTTGTTGCCGTGACGGCCGGCCATCTTGTCACCCGGCTGGATCTTGCGCTTCACGGCAACGAAGACCTTGACCATCTTCATCACGCCCGGCGGCAGCTCGTCGCCGCGCTGCAGCTTCTCGACCTTGTCGAGGAAGCGGTTTTCGAGGCGCTTCTTGGACTCTTCGTACTGCTGCTTCATGGCTTCGAGTTCGGCCAGGGCCTTTTCGTCGGCCAGGGCAATGTTCCACCACTGCGAACGCGGGACATCGTCCAGCATCTTGTCGGTGATCTTGCCTTCGATCTTGTGGCCCTTGGGCCCGCCTGTCGCCTGCTTCCCGGTGAGGAAGCCGCTCAGTCGGCCATAGGAGTTGCGGTCGAGAATCGCCAGCTCGTCGTCGCGGTCCTTGGCCAGGCGTTCGATCTCCTCGCGCTCGATGGCCAGCGCACGCTCGTCCTTGTCGACGCCGTGGCGGTTGAAGACGCGGACTTCCACCACCGTGCCCGACACGCCAGGCGGCAGGCGGAGCGAGGTGTCGCGGACATCCGAGGCCTTCTCGCCGAAGATGGCGCGCAGGAGTTTTTCCTCAGGCGTCATCGGGCTCTCGCCCTTCGGCGTGATCTTGCCGCAGAGGATATCGCCCGGCTTCACTTCGGCGCCGATATAGACAATGCCGGCTTCGTCGAGGTTCTTGAGAGCTTCCTCGCCGACATTCGGAATGTCGCGGGTGATTTCCTCGGGCCCCAGCTTCGTGTCGCGCGCCATCACATCGAACTCCTCGATGTGGATGGACGTGAAGACGTCGTCCTTCACGATGCGCTCGGAGAGCAGGATCGAATCCTCAAAGTTGTAGCCGTTCCAGGGCATGAAGGCGACGAGCACGTTCTGCCCCAGCGCCAGATCGCCCAGATCCGTCGACGGACCGTCGGCAATGATGTCGCCGGCCGACACTTCGTCACCCACACGCACCAGCGGACGCTGGTTGATGCAGGTGTTCTGGTTCGAGCGCTGGAACTTCGCCAGCGTGTAGATGTCGACGCCGGACTTCGACGGATCGGTCTCGGCGGTGGCGCGGATCACGATGCGCTTCGCGTCGACCTGGTCCACCACGCCGGTGCGGCGGGCCGCGATGGCAGCACCCGAGTCACGGGCCACCACCGCCTCCATGCCGGTTCCGACCAGCGGCGCATTGGTGCGCACCAGCGGTACTGCCTGGCGCTGCATGTTCGAACCCATCAGCGCGCGATTGGCGTCGTCGTTCTCGAGGAAGGGAATGAGCGCCGCCGCAACCGAGACCAGCTGCTTCGGTGACACGTCGACATAGTCGATCTTGTCGGCCGGGACGATCAGCACGTCGCCGGCATGGCGCGCGATCACCAGATCCTCGGCGAACTTGCTGTCGCCGGTCAGCGCCACGTTGGCCTGGGCGATGTAGTGCTTGGTTTCTTCGATCGCCGAGAGATAGACGACGTCGTCGCTGACGCGGCCGCCGACCACCTTGCGGTAGGGCGTCTCGATGAAGCCGTACTTGTTCACGCGGGCGTAGGTGGCCAGCGAGTTGATGAGGCCGATGTTCGGGCCTTCCGGCGTTTCGATCGGGCAGATGCGGCCGTAGTGGGTGGGATGCACGTCGCGCACCTCGAAGCCGGCGCGCTCGCGGGTCAGGCCGCCCGGTCCCAAGGCCGAGAGGCGGCGCTTGTGAGTGATTTCGGAGAGCGGATTGGTCTGGTCCATGAACTGCGACAGCTGCGAGGAGCCGAAGAATTCGCGCACCGCCGCCGCCGCCGGCTTGGCGTTGATCAGGTCGTGCGGCATGACGGTGTCGACGTCAACCGAGGACATGCGTTCCTTGATGGCGCGCTCCATACGCACCAGTCCGAGGCGGTACTGGTTCTCCATGAGCTCGCCCACCGAGCGGACGCGCCGGTTGCCGAGATGGTCGATGTCGTCGACCTCGCCCTTGCCGTCGCGCAGTTCGTGCAGCGTCTTGATGACGGAAAGAATGTCATCCCTGCGCAGCACCCGCATGGTGTCGGGAACGTCCAGCTCCAGACGCATGTTCATCTTCACGCGGCCCACGGCCGAGAGGTCGTAGCGCTCGGGGTCGAAGAACAGGCCCTGGAACAGCGCTTCCGCCGTCTCGCGGGTCGGCGGCTCGCCGGGGCGCATGACACGGTAGATCTCGATCAGCGCCTGCTCATAGCTTTCGACCTTGTCAGCCTTCAGCGTGTTGCGGATGTAGGGACCCGTGTTGATGTGGTCGATGTCGAGCACGTTCAACTGGCCGTAGCCCGCCTCCTTCAGCGCGTTCAGCAGCTTCTCGGTGATCTCGTCGCCGGCCTCGGCATAGATTTCGCCGGTCTTCTCGTTGACCAGTTCGTCAGCCAGGAACAGGCCGTGCAGTTCAGCATCCTGTACCAGCAGGTCGCTCACGCCGTCCTCGGCGATCTTGCGGGCAAGGCGCGGCGTGATCTTCTTGCCGGCCTCGACCACGACCTGACCGGTCTTGGCGTCGATCAGGTCGACGGTAGGCTTCACGTTGCGCAGGCGCTGGGCGTCGAAGGGCGTCTTCCAGCCGTTCTTGGTCAGCGTGTAGGTCACCGACTTGTAGAAGGTGTGCAGGATCTCCTCGCTGCCCAGACCAAGGGCATAGAGCAGCGTGGTGATCGGCAGCTTGCGGCGGCGGTCGATGCGGGCAAAGATGATGTCCTTGGCATCGAACTCGAAGTCCAGCCACGAGCCGCGATAGGGAATGATGCGGGCGGCGAAGAGCAGCTTGCCCGACGAATGCGTCTTGCCCTTGTCGTGATCGAAGAAGACGCCCGGCGAGCGGTGCATCTGCGAGACGATCACGCGCTCGGTGCCATTCACGACGAAGGTGCCGTTCGCGGTCATGAGCGGCATGTCGCCCATGTAGACGTCCTGTTCCTTGATGTCCTTGACCGACTTGGACTGGGTGTCCGGATCGATCTCGAACACGATCAGCCGAAGCGTCACCTTGAGAGGTGCCGCGTAGGTCATCCCGCGCTGCTGGCACTCGTCCACGTCGAACTTCGGCTGCTCGAATTCATAGCGCACGAACTCCAGCATGGCCTGGCCGGAAAAGTCCGTGATCGGGAAGACCGACTTGAAGACGGCCTGAAGACCATCGTTCAGGCGTCCACCAGCCGGCTCCTTCATCTGCAGGAACTGATCGTAGGATTCGCGCTGGACCTCGATCAGGTTCGGCATTTCGGCAACTTCGATGTTCTTGCCGAAGAACTTGCGGATGCGCTTGCGGCCGGCGGCGGTTTGAGTATCAGCCATGTGGGTTCCTTGCGGTTCAGGTACGCGGATGTCTTTACAAGCAGTATCGACAGCTTGCCGGGCCCCTCTTTTTCAGGGATCAGGCAAGCCGCCGCTCAACTCCACTCACAATGTCCGGCAGCGCATCCCTGGCGGAACGCGCTGCCGCTTCGATCGTTACTTCAGCTCGACCTTGGCGCCAGCCGCCTCGAGCTTCTTCTTCATCGCTTCGGAATCCGCCTTGTTGACGCCTTCCTTCACGGTCTTGGGAGCGCCCTCGACCAGGTCCTTGGCTTCCTTGAGGCCAAGGCCGGTGATGGCACGGACTTCCTTGATCACTTCGATCTTCTTGTCGCCAGCGGCGGTGAGGACGACCGTGAACTCGGTCTTTTCCTCGGCCGGAGCGGCAGCGGCACCACCACCGCCAGCGGCGGCAACGGCAACCGGAGCGGCGGCGGAAACGCCCCACTTCTCTTCAAGCATCTTCGAGAGCTCGGCGGCTTCGAGAACCGTGAGGCTCGAGAGGTCTTCAACGATCTTGCTGAGATCAGCCATTTTGTCTTCTCACTTTCAGTCGGTTTGGTTTGTACAACTACGGGGTCTGCCGTCAGGCAGCCTGGTCTTTCGTGGCATAGGCGTTGATCACGCGGGCGATCTGGCCTCCGGGAGCCGCCAGCACACCAGCAATCCTGGTGGCCGGAGCCTGGAGAAGGCCGACGATCTTGCCCCTGAGCTCATCGAGCGAGGGCAGTTCCGCGAGTGCCTTGACTGCATTGGCGTCCAGCACGGTCTTGCCGAGCGCACCGCCGAGGACGACGAATTTCTCGTTCCCCTTGGCGAAGGCTGCGGCGACCTTGGGGGCCGCCATGGGATCGTCGGCATAAGCCAACATGGTCGGACCCACGAAGAGGTCCTTGATCCCGGTTGCGTCAGTGCCGTCCAGAGCAAGCTTAGCGAGACGGTTCTTGGCGACTTTCACGGTCGCCCCCGCCTGGGCCATCTTGTTACGCAGGTCGAGGACCTGGTTGGCAGTGAGGCCCTTGTTGTGGGCCACAACGATCACACCGGTGGACTTGAACACCTGGTTGAGCGTTGCGACGAGCTCTGTCTTTTCAGCTCTTTCCACTTGCTCTCTCCTAAATGACGCGCCACCCGGAGGCGGACACGCCGTTGGACCAACCGCTCGACGTCACCGGCACGAGGCAGGAGACGCTTTTGCGGCGCTCACTTGCCTGTCCCCTCCGGTGTCCTTGCGGGCCCCCGGAGGTCTTGAGTTCAAACCGACTTTGGGATCCCCCTATGTGGGGATCCGAATTCCGTTTTGACACCCATCTCATGCAGGCTGGCGGATTAAGCGGGGATTTCCCCCGCGCCTGCAATCTCGGACAGGTAATCCAGAGTCTTGAGAACCCTGGTCAACCATTTGAGGAATCTTGCGATTTCCTCAAATGGAAAGGCGTATTCCCGATCAGGCCGAGGCCGTCAGCGAGGCCGGGTCGAGCTTGAGGCCCGGACCCATGCTGGAAGAAATGGACACTTTTTTGACATAGGTGCCCTTGGCCGCCGGCGGCTTGGCCTTGACCACCGCGTCGACAAAGGCGCGGATGTTCTGGCTGATCTGCTCCGGCGAGAAGCTGGCCTTGCCGATGCCGGCCTGGACGATGCCCGCCTTCTCGACGCGGAACTCCACCGCACCGCCCTTGGCGGCCTTGACCGCGCCGGCGATGTCCATGGTCACCGTGCCGACCTTCGGGTTCGGCATCATGCCGCGCGGACCCAGCACCTTGCCCAGGCGGCCGACGAGGCCCATCATGTCCGGGGTGGCGATGCAGCGGTCGAAGTCGATCGTGCCCTTGTTGACGATCTCGAAGAGCTCCTCGGCACCGACGACGTCGGCGCCGGCCTTCTTGGCCTCTTCGGCCTTGGCGCCCTTGGCGAAAACGCCGACGCGGACCGTGCGGCCCGTGCCGTTCGGCAGGTTCACCACACCGCGCACCATCTGGTCGGAATGGCGCGGATCGACGCCGAGGTTCATGGCGACCTCGATCGTCTCGTTGAACTTGGCATTGGCGCGTTCCTTCACCAGCTTCACCGCCTCATCGAGGCTGTAGAACTTGGCGCGGTCGATGCCCTGAATGTTCTTTTCAATGCGCTTGGCCATCGTCTTACTCCACCACCTGCAGACCCATGGACCGTGCCGAGCCCGCGATTTCCTTTGCGGCGGCGTCCAGGTCGCGGGCATTCATGCCCTTGAGTTTCTGTTCCGCGATCTCGCGGCACTGGGCCATGGTGACCTTGCCGACGAATGCGCCCTTGCCCGGCTCCTTCGAACCCGACTTGATGTTGGCGAACTTCTTCAGATAGTACGACGCGGGCGCCGACTTCATCTCGAAGGTGAAGGACTTGTCCTGGTAGGCGGTGATCACCACCGGAACCGGCGTGCCGGGTTCCATCTTCTGCGTGGCCGCGTTGAAGGCCTTGCAGAATTCCATGATGTTCAGGCCGCGCTGACCGAGCGCGGGTCCGATCGGCGGAGACGGGTTTGCCTGTCCCGCCGGCACTTGCAGCTTTACGTAGCCGACGACTTTCTTAGCCATCTATGTTTCCCTCGCCGGATGGTTCCGGCCGTTTGAGGTTAGTGGTCCGGCGCAAGCCTCCCACCGTTGAGCGGTTCAGCGGATCTTCTCCACCTGGCCGTATTCGAGTTCGACCGGCGTGGGCCGGCCGAAGATGGACACGGCCACCTTGAGCCGCGACCGTTCTTCATCCACTTCCTCCACCTGGCCGGAGAAGGACGCGAAAGGACCATCGGCGACGCGAACCTGCTCGCCGATTTCGAAGGTGATGGAGGACTTCGGGCGCTCGACGCCCTCGGCAACCTGGTTGAGGATCCGGGCCGCCTCGGCATCGGTGATCGGGATCGGCTTGTTGTCCGATCCGAGGAACCCTGTCACCTTCGGTGTATTCTTGATGAGATGGAAGGCCTGATCGGTCAGTTCCATTTTCACGAGCACGTATCCCGGGAAGAAGCGCCGCTCGCTCTTGATCTTGCGCCCGCGGCGGACCTCGATCACTTCCTCGGTCGGCACCAGAACCTGCTCAAAGAGATCCCCCAGCCCCTTCTGGACTGACTGCTCCTTGATGGATTCCGCCACCTTTTTCTCGAAGTTCGAGTAGGCGTGAACGATGTACCAGCGTTTCGTCATATGAGACCTGCGTCCGCCCTTAGAGTCCGAGAATCGCGTTCACGCCATAGTGAAGGATCGAATCCACCAAGAAGAAGAACACCGAGGCCAGCGCCACCATGATCAGTACCATGACGGTCGAGATCATCGTCTCGCGACGCGTGGGCCAGGTCACCTTCGAGGTTTCCTCGCGAACTTCGCGTGCAAATTCCAGCGGGTTGATCTTGGCCACGTCTTCTTCCTGTTAACTGGCAGGGGCAGTAGGGCTCGAACCCACGACCTGCGGTTTTGGAGACCGCCGCTCTACCAACTGAGCTATACCCCTAGTTCGGCGGCGCGGCCCCCCATATGGGCGCCGCGCCACCGCTTGTCTACTTAATCCGTGATCTTGGCGACGACGCCGGCGCCGACGGTGCGGCCGCCTTCACGGATGGCGAAGCGCAGCTTCTCCTCCATGGCGATCGGCGTGATCAGCTCGACATCGAAGGAGATGTTGTCGCCCGGCATCACCATTT
>JAPLOT010000177.1 GCA_026400595.1 Alphaproteobacteria bacterium
GGCGCGGATGCCTCCTTCGAGCTGCTGGCGCGGCGCGCCTTCGATTCCGTGCCGCATTACTTCGACGTGCTGTCCTTCCGCGTCATCGTGGAGGAGCGCGACAAGGCGATGGTTTCAGAAGCGGTGGTCAAGGTGAAGGTGGATGACGAGACCTATCTCAACGCGGGCGAGGGCAACGGCCCGGTGAACGCGCTGGACGTGGCGCTGCGCAAGGACCTCGGCAAGTACCAGCCCTACATCGGCGACCTCGAACTGGTGGATTACAAGGTCCGCATCCTCAATGGCGGCACGGGAGCCACCACCCGGGTTCTGATCGAAAGCAGGGACGGCAAGGGCAACCGCTGGTTCACCGTCGGCGTCTCGCCCAACATCGTGGATGCCTCCTTCCAGGCGCTCTCGGACTCGATCATCTACAAGCTGGTGCGCGAGGGCGTGGCGGCCCGCTGACGGCGCGGGCATGCGCGGCGGGCATGGACTGCATGCCGCGCCGGAGTTTGCCGCCGCCCGGCCGCAGGTCTAAAGGGCCACATGGCGCATGCCGATCCGTGCCCATCGCTTTCGCCATCGTCTGGTACCTCGGGCAGTTCGATGACGTGAGGAAGGCACTTGCCTCGCCGCGCAACGTTGCCATCCTGACCCTCACCTCGGGCCTCATCGTCTTCAACTGGGGCTTCTATGTCTGGTCGATCATGGTGGGCCGCACGCTGGAATCGAGCCTCGGCTATTTCATCAATCCGCTGCTCAACGTGGTGATGGGCTATCTCTTCCTGGGCGAGCGCTTCACACGTCCGCAGCTGGTGGCGCTGGCGCTCGCGGCGGTGGCCGTGCTGATCCAGACCATCGCGCTGGGCGCCTTTCCCTGGCTCGGCCTGATGCTGGCCGCCACCTTCTGCCTTTACGGGTTCCTGCGAAAGACCATTCCGGTGGGCCCGACGCAGGGCTTCCTCATCGAGACCGGCATCCTGGCGCTGCCCATGCTGGCCACGCAGTACTGGCTTTTCACTCAAGGCATGGCGCGCTTCGGCAGCAGCACCACCGACTCGCTCATGCTGATCGGCTGCGGCGTGATGACGGCCACGGCGCTGATCCTGTTTGCGGCCTCGATCCGCCGCATCCGCTATTCGACGGCGGGGCTGCTGCAGTACATCTCGCCGTCGCTGGTGTTTCTCACGGCCGTTTTCGTCTTCGGCGAGCACCTCGATGTGTGGAAGCTCGCGTCCTTCATCATCATCTGGGTGGCGCTGGCGATCTTCTCGATCTCGGCGTTGCGCGACGAGCGCAGCCGCCGCCGCTCGGAAGAGCCCGAGCCCGAGCCGGTCTAGAGTGGAATGAGCCGAGACGGAAGCGTGCCCCCGTTTCCCTCCCCCTTGTGGGGAGGGACTAAGGGTGGGGGTCGCTCCGAACTCTGCCTCTTGAATTCATCTGTGTGTTGCAAGATTTCCCGACCCCCACCCCGGCCCTCCCCACAAGGGGGAGGGAGGGAGTTGCAATGTTGTGTAGCCGCATACTGATCTAGAGTTTGGTGATGATCGGGTTTTGCGGCACGCGGTCGGGCGTGGCCCTCATCCGGTATTCGAAGGCCGGCACCACCTCTTCGGCGGTCCTGACCACGTCCATGTTGAATTCCAGCCCCTCGCGAATGAAACGCTCGGACCGCATGTGGTCCAGCAAGGTGACCAGAGGTTGCCAGTAGTCCTCGATGCTGCAGAGGATGATCGGCTTGGCATGCTGGCCAAGCTGGGCCCAGGTGCTGATCTCGGCCAGCTCCTCCAGCGTGCCGAGGCCGCCGGGCAGGGCCACGAAACCGGTGGCCCTGGCGAACATGGTCATCTTGCGCTCGTGCATGTCGGCGGTGACGATGAGCTCGCTGACGTCGGTCAGCATGCGCTCTCGGTTGGCCAAAAATTCCGGAATGATTCCCGTGACATGACCGCCAGCCTCGAGCACCGAGCGGGCGGTTTCGCCCATCAGGCCGAGGCTGCCGCCGCCATAGACCAGTCCGATGTTGTTGTCGGCCAGGGCTTTCCCCAAGGTGCGGGCGGCCGCCATATAGGCCGGATTCCGGCCATTTCCGGAGCCGCAATAGACGCAGAGCTTTCTTGGGGGAACCATCGATTCTGAACTCCAATCCTGTTGAAGAGCCTTGTTAGACCATGCCAGTGGCAGCGGAAAGGCGCAGGGAATCTTTGCGAAATCGTGGCGGTAGCCTTATTAAGGCCCTTAGAACCCTTCGCGGAATCGCGCTACGCCTCAAGGCACAGGAACATGACAGAACAGCCACCGACCAAGAAGAACCCGGTCCTCATCCTCACCGGCCTCGCCATAGCGGGCGTGGCGGCGGTCATGGGCGTGACCAAGGATCGCTGGATGCCCGCGGATAAGCCGCCTGCCGCCACCGAACAGGCAGCGCAGCCCGCCGCTCAGCCGGAAACCGCTCCGGCGGCGTCGACGACCACCGAGGCCCAGCAGCCGGCGCAAACGGCGGGCGAGGTTGGCGAGCCTGCGTCAGCCTCCGGTGAAACGGCCGAACAGCCCGCGCAGGTGGCTGCGGCACCTTCGGCAGAACCGGCCGCACCGGCTGACGCCGCATCGCCCACCGTTCCGACCTTCGACACCGTTCGCGTAGAGAAGACGGGCGAGGCCGTCATCGCCGGCCGCGCCAAGCCCGGTTCCGAAGTGACCATCATGCTGGATGGCCAACCGATCGGAACGGCCGTCGCAAGTTCCGACGGCAGCTTCGTCGTCGTTCCCGAAAAGCCGCTGCCGCCCGGCAGCGGCGGCATCAGCATCGTGTCGAAGGCGACGGGCGAGACCACTGTCACCAAGTCCGACCAGACGGTCGCCGTCATCATTCCGGAAGCAGAGAAGAAGCAGGACGTGCTGGTGGCCGTGGTGAGCCCCGATCAGCCGACCAAGGTTCTGCAATCGCCCGGCATGCCGGAAGAACAGTCCCAGGCGGCGGCTGCACCGGCGGCACCGGAAGAGGCCTCCGCCCCGGCGGCAGCCAGCAAGGCCCGGCAGATCGTGCTCGATGCCGTCGATTACGATCCTTCGGGCAACATCATCTTTTCGGGCCAGGGCGAGCCCGGCAACAACGCCCGCATCTACGTGGACAATGCCCCGGTGGGCGATGCCCCGATCGCAGCCGATGGCCGGTGGAGTTTCTCGGGCACGGCACGCGTGACGCCCGGCGTCCATTCCCTGCGCATCGACAGTCTTGATGCCGGCGGCAGCGTGACCAGCCGCATCGAGGTTCCCTTCTTCCGCGAGGACACCAAGAACGTGGCCAGTGCCGCGCCGGCCGCCGAAAAGACGGACACCCAGACGACCGACGCCCAGGTGCCGGCGGCGGCGACCGCGGAACCCGCATCCGCCACGCCCGACGAAGGCCGTGTGGTGATCCAGCCCGGCAACAATCTGTGGCGCATCTCCAAGGTCATCTACGGCGACGGCACGAAGTACACGCTGCTCTATCAGGCCAACCAGGACCAGATCCGCGATCCTGACCTGATCTATCCGGGCCAGGTCTTCCGGACGCCGGACGTGGTGCCGCCGGAAACCATCGATCCCGAAGCCCGCGACTCGCTGACCGCCGAACCCGCGGCGCAGTGACAGGATCTTCGGAACGGGTGAGAGCGTGAGCCGCAAGACACGCGCAGATACGACCACGCCATCACGGTCGGATGGCGACCAATGGGCCATCCTGCGGGACATGATGCCCTATCTGTGGCCGGCCGGCCATCCGGGACTGAAGGCCCGGGTGATCTTCGCCATGGTGGCGCTGGTGCTGTCGAAGGTCGTGACGGTGGCGACACCTTACGCCTTCAAGCATGCCACCGATGCGCTGAGCCCGGCAGCCGGCGCGGCCGCTACGGCCGCCACCGTGGTGCTGTTCTTCGTGCTGGCCTATGGCTTCGGCCGCATCATGATGGTGGCGCTCGCGCAGCTGCGCGATGGCGTCTTTGCCAAGGTAAGCCAGCGCGCGGTACGGGTGCTGGCGGTCCAGACGTTCCGGCATCTCCATGCCTTGTCGCTGAAGTTCCATCTCGAGCGCCGCACGGGCGGCCTGTCGCGCATCGTGTCCCGCGGCACCATGGGCATCGACACGGTGCTGCGATTCTCCCTGTTCAATACCATCCCGACCATCCTCGAGATCGTGCTGGTGGCGGGCCTGCTGGTCTGGTCTTTCGGCTGGAGCTATGCCGCCGTCATCGTCATCACGGTGATCCTCTACGTCTGGTACACCTATGCCGCCACCGAGTGGCGGATGAACATCCGGCGCACCATGAACGATGCCGACACCGACGCGAACACCAAGGCGGTGGACAGTCTCCTCAACTTCGAGACGGTCAAGTATTTCGGCAACGAGGAACATGAGGCCGAACGCTTCGGCCGCTCGATGGAAATCTACGAGAAGGCGGCGATCAAGACCTGGGTGTCGCTGGCCGTGCTGAACGCCGGGCAGGCGCTGATCTTCTCCATCGGCCTCACCATCGTCATGGTGATGTCGGCGCTTGCGGTTCGCAACGGCCAGGCCACTGTCGGCGACTTCGTGCTGGTCAATGCATTGATGATCCAGCTCTACATGCCGCTGAACTTCATCGGCTCGTCCTATCGCGAGATCAAGCAGGGTCTGATCGACGTGGAACAGATGTTCCAGTTGCTCAAGGTCAATGCCGAGATCAAGGACAAGCCCGGTGCCACGCCGCTGAAGGTTGCGGAAGCCGAAGTGAATTTCGACAATGTGAGCTTCGCCTATGATCACGAAAGGCCGATCCTGCGCGACCTGTCCTTCACCATTCCGGCCGGCAAGACGGTGGCGATCGTCGGACCGTCGGGGGCCGGCAAGTCCACGGTGTCGCGGCTGCTCTACCGCTTCTATGACGTGACCGGGGGCCGCATCCTCGTCGATGGCCAGGACATCGCTGGCGTGACGCAGAAATCCCTGCGTGCGGCAATCGGAATGGTGCCGCAGGACACGGTGCTGTTCAACGACACGATCCGCTACAACATCCGCTACGGCCGCCCCGATGCCACGGATGCAGAGGTCGAGGCGGCGGCGAAGATGGCGCAGATCCATGATTTCGTGATGAGCCTGCCCAAGGGCTATGACTCGCTGGTCGGCGAGCGGGGACTGAAGCTTTCGGGTGGCGAGAAGCAGCGCGTCTCCATCGCGCGGACCATACTCAAGGGACCGGCCATCCTGATTCTCGACGAGGCGACATCGGCCCTCGACAGCTTCACCGAGCACCAGATTCAGGAGGCGCTGAAGAAGGTTTCCGAGAACCGGACCACGCTCGTGATTGCCCATCGCCTGTCCACCGTCGTGGATGCGGATGAAATCATCGTGCTTGACAAGGGAAAGGTCGCCGAGCGCGGAACGCACGAGAAGCTGCTGCGCAAGCAGGGCATCTATCACGCCATGTGGAACCGCCAGCGCCAGGCCGATGAGGCGCGCGAGAAACTCAAGGAAGCCGAGGAAGAACCGCTCGAAGGCAGCCTCCGCGCGAAGAAACCCGTCGCGCGCAAGCGGGTAACGACTTGAATACCGTGATTGGCGACCGGGCATTAATCCTGCCGCTGGGTTTTCCGACTTGATCTTCGAAAATTCGAGACAAACTCGACGTTGATTTCCTTTCGTTTACATTTTTCCATCATGGTGACCTCATGACTCGGGGGTAGTCATGCAGCCGGCGAAGTCCCGCAAGAGGATCTGGCCGGAAAGGGGATGGTGACGGCCCGGTGGTGGAACGCCGGGCCGCACGCCACGTGTGATCACCCCGGCCGGACGCCCTTCAGCACAGACGCTATGCAAACCGCCGCGACCGCGCTAGATGAGCCCTATGTCCATCGTCAATTCCATTACGTCGGCCTTGGTGCCGATCCACCGCGAAGGCTACCGCTTCATCGCCATCTTTGCGGCGGCGACCCTGGTGCTCTTCTGGCTTCACCTGCCGACACTGGGCTGGGCCGGTGTCATTCTTACGCTGTGGTGCGCCTATTTCTTCCGCGATCCCGAGCGGGTCACGCCCATGCGTCAGGGGCTGGTGATCTCGCCCGCGGACGGCCGCATCAGCGCCATCGAGTCCGTCGTTCCGCCGCCCGAGCTTGACCTGCCGCGCGAACCCGTGACGCGCATCTCGGTCTTCATGAACGTGTTTGACGTTCATGTGAACCGTTCGCCGGTCGATGCTGCGATCACCCGAATCACCTACGTGCCCGGTGCCTTCCTCAATGCCGAACTCGACAAGGCCAGCGCCGACAACGAGCGGCAGGCCCTGACCCTCGATATCGGCGAGGGGAGGCGCATTGGCGTGGTGCAGATTGCCGGGCTCATCGCGCGCCGCATCGTGAAGTTCGTCAATGAGGGCGACCGGCTTGCTGCGGGGCAGCGGTTCGGTCTCATCCGTTTCGGCAGCCGGGTCGACGTCTACCTGCCCAAGGGGGCTGTTGCCCTGGCCTGTGTCGGCCAGCGTGCCATCGCCGGCGAAACCGTCCTTGCCGACCTGGCCTCGTCCGAAGGCGAGCGCAGCGGCCGCCTGGCATGAGTGAGGTTCCGTCTGAGCCGGCTGCTGCTCGGCCGGGCCGTCAGGGCCGCTTCGTCCCTGTTCGCTATCTGCTGCCCAATCTGATCACGCTTCTGGCCCTGTGCAGCGGCATCACGGCCATCCGGCTTGCGGTAGAAGGCCGCTACGAGCTGGCGGTCGCGGCCGTCATCTTTGCCGTCGTGCTGGATGCGCTGGATGGCCGTCTCGCACGCTTTCTGAAGGGGACTTCGCGCTTCGGCGCCGAACTGGACAGCCTTGCCGATTTCGTGAACTTTGGCGTGGCGCCCGCCTTGCTGATCTACATGTGGTCGCTCAACGCCCTGCGCCCGGCGGGGTGGGTGATCGCGCTGATCCTGGCCATCTGCTGCGCCCTGCGCCTTGCCCGTTTCAACGTGGCGCTCGACGACCCGGACAAACCGGCTTGGTCGGCCGGCTTCTTCACGGGGGCGCCCGCGCCCGCCGGGGCGGGGCTCGCGCTGCTGCCGATGTATCTGGGCTTCCTCGGCTTCGTCGGCGACGGTCATGACTATGCGGTTCTCATTGCGCCTTACATCGTCCTTGTCGCCATCCTGATGGTCAGCCGTATTCCGACCTTCTCGGGAAAGACCATGGGCAAGTCGATCCGTCGCGAAATGGTCCTTCCGATCCTCGGCCTTGCGGCGCTGGGCATCATCATGCTGGTGACCTATCCGTGGCACCTGCTGACCGTTTTTGCCTTTACCTATCTCGCGATGATCCCGGTCGGCATCCGGTCCTACCGCAGGCACAAGGCGCAGGACCGGCATCAGGTCGAAATGAGCCTCAAACAGTAAAACAACTTTTGGTTGTCGGCGTCGCGCGTTGAGCTGGCGAAAGTGCTGAGGCGATAGTATCGTGAAGTTCCTTCGAACAAATGATCTCTGCCTGGGCTAGACTTGAAATTGGGGCAGACAAGGGGATCGCATAACGTGTCGGCTTCGGCTTTCAAGCAGTCCAATGGCGTTACCGAAACCGACTCGCTGCGCATGCGGCTCCGAACGGCGACGCAGACCGATCACGATCGGCTCGAGAAACTGATGGAGTCGCTGGACTTCGCAGTCACGCTTGAGAGTTACACGTCACTCCTGCTTCTGCTTCTCGGCTTCCATCGGCCTCTCGAAGCTCGGCTTCTTGAACTTGATTGGAGCGAGACCGGCTTGGACCTGAAGGAACGGTGCAAGAGCCACTTGCTGATTGCCGATCTCACTCATCTCGGCCTTGATTCAGATTCCATCGCGCGCGTACGGAACTGTCCCCACTTGCCGTGTGCCAGTACGATTCCAGAAGCGGTCGGCGTTCTATACGTTCTCGAGGGTTCGACGCTCGGCGGGCAGCTGATCAGCAGAAGAATCAAGAGCGAACTGGGCGTTTCAGAAGTGTCAGGCGGCAGCTTCTTCTTGGCTTATGGAGGAAAGACTGGCGAGATGTGGCGAGGCTTCATCGAAGTTCTTGAGCGCCATGGTCGTGACGCCGCGACCGCGCATCTCGTCGAGGCTGCCGCTTTGCAGACCTTCCAGCGCCTTTCGGCGTGGATCGGTGATTCGGACGCCAGAAAGCAATGTTGACACT
Source organism: Alphaproteobacteria bacterium (assembly GCA_026400595.1). GTDB lineage: Bacteria > Pseudomonadota > Alphaproteobacteria > Rhizobiales > Aestuariivirgaceae > Aestuariivirga. Next base: position 8,136 of record JAPLOT010000177.1, read on the forward strand.
TGAATTGCCATGAACGGGTCAGAACCAGCTTTTGGCAGCGTGACCATCGATAACTGCGATCAGGAGCCCATTCGCATCCCTGGGTCAATTCAGCCGCACGGCGCGCTGCTTGTTCTCAGCCGCGATTCGCTCGATGTCGAACAGGCAGCCGGTGCCACTCTGCCATTCATCGGCGTATCGCCAGCCGAACTCCGTGGTCGATGCATTCGCGACCTCTTCTCTGCCGAGCTGATCGCACATCTGGAGAAGAACGCCGCTGCCGCCGCTGATCCGTCCAAACCTACGAGGGCGTTTCGATTTGATGCTTTCGACGGAAGCGGAACAATAGGCGTCACAGCTCTTGCTCAGGGTCCGCTGCTCATTCTCGAACTCGAGCACCTGAAGGGCGAGGCGTTGTTCGATCCGCTTTCGCTGGTTCAGAGCATGGTCCACAACATGCAGGCAATTCACAGCAGCCTTGCCAGCTGCCAGAAGGCTGCCGAGCAGGTCAGAGCCGTCAGCGGCTTTGACCGCGTGCTCGTCTATCGCTTCCTTTCGGATGGTGCCGGTGAAGTTATTGCGGAATCGGCTGCGGAGGGCCTCGAGCCCTATCTCGGGCTAAGGTATCCCGCCTCCGACATTCCCCGCCAGGCCCGCGAACTTTACCTGCAGAACTGGCTGCGCATCATTCCCGACGCGAGGTATCAGCAGGCACCGCTTCATCCGGATGTGAACCCCGTTACAAGGTTGACGCTGGACATGAGCCAGTTGGCGCTTCGTAGTGTCTCTCCAGTACATCTCGAGTATCTTCGGAACATGGGCGTTCGTGCGTCCATGTCGCTTTCGCTCATCATCGAGGGGCGACTCTGGGGTCTCATCGCCTGTCACCATGCATCAACGCATTTTCTTGACCACGAGCGCCGGGTCACGCTCGAGTTGTTCGCGCAGATGGCGTCCTACATTCTCGAAACCAAGATCTCTGCCGAAGAGCTGTCAACGCGCAAACGGGCCTCGGAGCTGCACGACGCGATGATTGCCTCGTTGTCGGGAGAAGACGATCTGGCCCGGGGGCTGATGCTGAATCAGCCCAATCTGCTCGACTACATACATGCCGGGGGGGTCTGCGTTTGGATGGATGGCCGAATAGCCAGCCTTGGCAAGACTCCTTCCAAGGATCAGGTCAGGGATCTCGTTGCCTGGCTGAGCGAGAATGTGGTCGAAGGAGTGTTCCACTCGGACGGGCTGCCGCTGATCTACCCGCCGGCAGTTGAGTTCAAGGATGTGGCAAGCGGCATCCTCGCGCTCTCGGTGTCGCGTGTTCCAAAGGATTATGTGATGTGGTTCCGTCAGGAACTCATCCGCACAGTCGTGTGGGCGGGCAAACCGGAAAAGGAGATGACGGACACCGGGAGCGGGATGCGCCTTTCGCCTCGCAGGAGTTTTGCCGCATGGGAAGAGGAAATGCGTCTCAGATCGGAGCCTTGGAGCAGCACTGACATCAGTACGGCAGTCGCTCTTCGGCAATCGCTTCACGAGGTGGTCCTCCAGAGGATCGATCTCATTGCGCGCGAGCGAGAGGTGGCGCGTGCAAGGCAGGAAATCCTGCTCGCGGAACTTGATCGACGAATTCAGCAATGGGAAGCTACCGCGCAGGAGCTGAAGGCGGAGGGTGACCGCCGCGCCCTTGTCGAGGCTGAGCTTTCGCAGGTGCTGCGGCGAACTGTAGTGGATCAGGAGAGCGAGCGTCAACGGATCGCGCGAGAATTGCATGACAGTCTCGGACAGTATTTGACCATCATGCTACTTAGCCTGGACGAACTCGCGAGGAATGCGGAGTCCTCTCAGCACGTCGTCAGCGGTGTGATGCGACTGAAGGAGGTGGCGACTTCCGTTGGACAGGA
>JAPLOT010000330.1 GCA_026400595.1 Alphaproteobacteria bacterium
GCCGGCCATAGGTGAAGGTGATGTAGTTCGTCACGTCCACCAGTGCCGAGATCGGGCGCAGGCCAATGGCCTTGAGCCGGCGCTGCAGCCAGTCGGGCGACGGGCCGTTCTTCACGCCACGGATGTAGCGCCCGACGAAGAGCGGACAGGGCTTCGTGTCACCACCCGGAAAGTCGAGCGCGACCTTGATGGGCGACGCGAATCTGCCGGCGACCGGTGCGGCCTGCAATGGCTTCAGCTTTCCGAGGCCCTTGGCGGCGAGATCGCGCGCGATGCCGTAGACGCCCAGCGCATCGGGACGATTGGGTGTCACCTTCACATAGATCATCGGATCGTCGAGACCCAGGGCCACGGCGGCGGGCGTGCCCACCGGCCAGTCGCCGGAAAGCTCGATGATGCCGTTGTGCTCGTCCGAGATCAGCAGTTCGCGCTCGGAACAGAGCATGGCCTGGGATTCGACGCCGCGGATGCTGGCCGGCGCGAAGACCGCGCCGGTCGCCGGGATGGTGACGCCAGGAAGCGCGATGATGGCCTTGATACCGGCGCGCGCATTGGGCGCGCCGCAGACAACCTGCTTCACGCCATCCTTTGTCTCGACGACGCACAGGCGCAGCTTGTCGGCATTGGGATGCTTCTGGGCCTCGATCACATGGGCCACGGTGAAGGCATCGAGATGCGAGGCCGCGCCGACGTCCTCCACTTCGAGGCCAACGCCGACGAGACCCTCGCAGATCTCGTCGAGCGATGCGGTCGTGTCGAGATGATCCTTCAGCCAGGAGAGCGTGAATTTCATGACAATCCTCCCGCGAGCGTCGGCACCTGCAGGGCCCGGAATCCGTAGTGGCGCAGCCAGCGCAGATCGGCCTCGAAGAAGGCGCGCAGGTCCGGGATGCCGTATTTCAGCATGGCGATGCGGTCGAGGCCCATGCCGAAGGCCCAGCCCTGGACCTTGTCGGGGTCCATGCCGCCGGCACGGATGACGTTGGGATGCACCATGCCCGAGCCGAGGATCTCAAGCCACTTGTCGCCCTGACCGATCTTCAGCTGACCGCCCTCGCGCGCATAGTTGATGTCCACCTCCATCGAAGGCTCGGTAAAGGGGAAGTGCGAGGCGCGGAAGCGCATCTTCACGTCATCGACCTCGAAGAAGGCCTTGCAGAACTCGGTCAGCACCCACTTCAGATTGGCCAGCGTGGTCGTCTCGTCGAGCATCAGGCCCTCGATCTGATTGAACATGGGCGTATGCGTCATGTCCGAGTCGCAGCGGAAGGTGCGGCCCGGCGCGATGATGCGGACCGGCGGCTTGGAGGCCAGCATGGTGCGGATCTGCACCGGCGAGGTGTGAGTGCGGAGCAGCATGCGCGCACCGTCCGGCTTCTCGTTGAAGAAGAAGGTGTCGTGCTCCTGCCGCGCCGGATGCTCGGGCGGAATGTTCAGTGCATCGAAATTGTGGAAGTCGTCCTCGATGTGCGGCCCTTCGGCCACGGCGAAGCCGAGATCGCCGAAGACCTGGACCACTTCTTCCCAGACCTGCGAGACCGGGTGCACTGTGCCCGTGCCTTGCGGCCGTACCGGCAGCGTGACGTCGATCTTCTCGCCGGCAAGCCGCACTTCGAGGGCAGCCTCCTGCAGCGCGGCCTTCCGTACACCGAGGGCTTCGCTGACGCGGTCCTTCAGCAGATTGAGCGCGGCACCGGCCTCGCGGCGTTCGTCGGGGCTCATGCTGCCGAGCGACTTCATGCGCTCGGAGATCGCACCCTTCTTGCCGAGCGCCGCGACGCGCACCGCTTCGATGGCGGCTTCGTCGGAAGCGGCGGAAACCTGCGCGAGGATATCCTGTTCGAGGGTCTCGAGACTCATCTCATGTCCTTGAAAATGAAATGACCGGGCCCATCGGCGTTGCGCGCCAACATGACCCGGTCAAGGTATCCGGAATGGACGTGCGTGATCCGCTTACGACGCGGCCTTCGCCTTTTCGACGAGAGCGGCGAAGGCGGCCTGATCATGCACGGCAAGATCGGCGAGAACCTTGCGGTCCACCTCGATCCCGGCCTTGGCCAGGCCGTGAATAAATCGGCCGTAGGTCAGGCCGAGGTCACGGGTCGCGGCGTTGATGCGCTGGATCCACAGGGCGCGGAAATTCCGCTTCTTGGTGCGCCGGTCGCGATAGGCATACTGGTCGGCCTTCTCGACCGCCTGCACCGCGACGCGGAAAATGTTCTTGCGACGGCTGAAATAGCCCTTCGCCTGCTTGATGACCTTCTTGTGCGCCTTGCGCGCGACGGTCCCGCCTTTGGAACGTGGCATGTGTCAGTCTCCTCGTCTCAGCGCGCGTAGGGCATGTGGATCTTGACCAGGCGCTCGTCGCCCGGGGCCAGGATCGTGGTGCCGCGCTGGTTGCGGATCTGCTTGTTGCTGCGCTTGATCATGCCGTGGCGCTTGCCGGCCTGTCCGGCCTTGATCTTGCCGGAGGCGGTCGTCTTGAACCGCTTCTTGGCGGAAGACTTGGTTTTCATCTTGGGCATTTTGCTTAGTCCTTTCAAAGCATTATTAAGCCGCCATGGCATGCCCTTTACAGGCCAGGCGGCTTGAACGGGCGGGTTTAAGCAAAATCCGCCGGGAAATGCAAGTCAGAGGCGGATGCCGACCTTCAATCCACCGAGCTCCGAGCGCCCATAGGCCAGCTGCAGGCCATAGATGTCGGCGATGTCCTCGACGATCGACAGGCCCAAGCCCGATCCCTGCTTGGTTTCGTCCAGCCGCCGGCCGCGCTCGCGGATTCGTTCCAGTTCGGCATCCGGCACGCCGGGGCCGTCATCCTCGATGGTGATCGCGCCGTCCTCGAAGCGCAGCCGGATGCGCGAGGCGGCCCATTTGCGGCCATTGTCCATCAGGTTGCCGAGAAGCTCGGTGAGATCGCCCTGTTCCATGGGAATGCGGGTCCCGGCAGGCACGTTGATGTCGAAGTCGAGGTCCTCCGCTCCCGGCATGCGCGACAGGGTATCCGCAACCTTCCGCGCAACGGTCTCCAGATTGGCGGCCGCATGGCCCCGTCCGCTGGAGAGGCGCGCACGGACCAACGCCCGCTCGATGTGGCGATTCATGGCATCGGCCTGTTCCTCGATCTCGGCTGCCTCCTGCGGAAGCTTGTGGCCACGAATGTCGCGCGCGACCGCCTGCAGAACCGTCAAGGGGGTCTTCAGCCCATGAGCTAGGTCGCCGGCGCGGCGGCGGGCGCGGTCGAGGGATTTCTCGCGCATGGCGAGCACGTCGTTGAGTTCGCCCACCAGCGGCTCCACCTCCGCCGGAAAATTTCCGGTCAGCCCCTGCTCTTCGCCGGACCGCACGCGGGCCAGCTGCTGGCGCAGCCGGGCCAGCGGACGCAGTCCGACGCTGACCTGAATCCAGGCGCCCAGCACCAGCAGCGCGCCGATCAGAAGGAAGGACAGGATCAGCTGATCGCGCAGCTGCCCGAGCGGACGGTCAAGCTCGTCCTGGTGGGCGGCAATGACGAAGAGCAACTCCTTGGGCGTCGTCTCGCCAACCGAGACGCTGCGGCTGGCCACGATAAGGGGCTCGCCCTCCGGCCCGACCGGATTTGCCGGATCGATGTCCGAGTCCCACAGGGACCGCGACCGCAACGGCTCAGGCGGCGTGACGCCTGCGGCCGCCGCCTCGGAGATCCGCCAGTAGCGGCCGCCATAGGGTTCGTTGTAGCGGGTATTGCCGAGTTCGCGCGCAAGGCCGAGTTTGCCATCGGGGGCGATCTCGATGGCGCCCACCAGCTGAAGCAGGTCGCCTTCAAGCTCGGCCGTGATGCGGTCGCGGATCTGCTGTTCGAAGAGTCGCACCAGTGCCAGGCCGGTCAGTGTCAGAGCCAGCGAAATCGACAGAACCGCCGCAAGGAGCAATCGGAGGCGGAGCGAGCCTGTGGTCATGCCCCTCCATCTACCACGATGTAACCGAAGCCGCGCCGGGTTTCGATCACATCGGCCTTCAGCTTGCGCCGCAGGCGGCCGATCAGGGCCTCGATGGCATTGGAGTCGCGCTCGCTGTCGTGGGAGTAGAGATTGTCGCTCAGTTCCGCTTGCGAGACAACACGGCCGCGATGATGGAAGAGCACGTTCAGCAGGCGGAATTCCAGCGGTGTCAGCGATACCGGCACGCCGTTCACGGTGACCTGGCGGGTACGCGGATCGAGATTGACCGCTCCGACGGTGACGGCCGGCTCGGCCCGGCCCGATGCACGCCGCAGCACGGCGCGCAGCCGGGCCATGAGTTCCTCCATACGGAAGGGTTTGGGCAGGTATTCATCGGCACCGGCATCGATACCATCGACGCGTTCGTCCCAGGCGCCGCGTGCTGTCAGCACCAAAACGGGAGTCGTCACGCCTTCCTTGCGCCAGCGCTTGAGAATGGTCAGCCCATCGAGCCGGGGCAAGCCGAGATCGAGAATGATGGCGGCATAGGCCTCCGTGCCGCCCTGGAACCATGCGTCCTCACCATCGCCGACAATCTCCGGCACGTAGCCGCCGCCGCTGACCGCCTCTGCAATGTCATTTGCAATTCGCTGTTCGTCTTCCACGATGAGAATGCGCATCAGAGTTTCCGCACGGATGTGATCTTCCGGGTCTTGGCATTGACCTTGATCTCGATCAGTCGGTTGGCACTGTCCAGCATGCGGATGCGATAGGCCAGGCGGCTGCCGGAACCAGTCAGGCGGATGTTGACGATCTTGCCGCGATAGGACTCGCGGACGACAGCGAGGATATCGCGCAGCGGCGCAGCCTCGCCGCCGCGAACGGCCGCACGGATCCTGTCATCATCATCGTCATCGTCGCCGCCGCTCTGACCAGAACCGCTGCGGCCGCTGCCGCTGTCGTCGTCGCTGTCGTCGTCGCTGTCATTATCGCTGTCACTGTCGCCGTCATCTCCGCCGCCGCTGCCGCTATTGCCGCCGCTGCCGCTGTTGCCGCTGCCGCTATTGTCGCTGTCACCGTCATCATCGTCCTTTGCGGCAGCAGGCCGCACGGCCGCGCCAAAGATGGCAGCAGCAAGCAGGAACAGCGCGCTTCGGCGCGTGATGGGGATGCCGTCGTCAAACACCTACGCAACTCTCAGCCGTCCGCGGGGACGATACCCTGCCGACGGATCGAATTGTACTAGATTCCGGAAGATGAGAGGCGCGTGAACGCGCCTGTCAGCGATTTGTCAGCGGGGCGAAAGGACCATGACGATCTGGCGGCCTTCGAAGCGCGGTTCGGATTCGACCTTGGCAATTTCGGCCGTATCCGACTTCACCCGGTTGAGAAGCTTCTGGCCCAGTTCCTGGTGCGCCATTTCACGGCCTCGGAAGCGCAGGGTGATCTTGACCTTGTCGCCTTCCTCGAAGAAGCGGCGAATGGCGCGCATCTTCACGTCATAGTCGTGATCGTCGATCATCGGGCGCATCTTGATCTCTTTGATCTCGATGATCTTCTGCTTCTTGCGGGCCTCGGCCGCACGCTTCTGTTCCTGAAACTTGAACTTCCCGTAGTCGAGGATCTTGGCGACTGGCGGCTTGGCATCGGGGGAAACTTCGACCAGGTCGAGATTGGCCTCCTCAGCCATTGCAAGCGCCTGGCGGGTCGGCACCACGCCGAGGTTCTCTCCATCTGCTCCGATGAGGCGGACCTCGCGGGATTCGATGCGGAAATTGATCCTGTGTCCTTCTTCCTTCTGCGGGGGGGCGGCTCCGCGGCTCAGTGGCCTCCTGGGGGGTATGCTCAAGTGGTCGATCGCTCCTGTCATCGGACGGCACGAATCCTCTCGGCCAGTCCTGGTTTGGTTGCGCCAGCTATAGACATTGTAGGACGCCCGGCGTCAAGCGCCCAGAATTTCGCGGTAACTCGAAACGGAGCCGGCCGGCTTCGCATGCCAGAGGGCCCGGCCGATGGCACGGGCGAGGGTGCGGGACGCCATGGCGCCGAGACCGGCAAGGGCCAGAGCGCGGTTCTCGGGAAGAGCCGTGAGGCCCGTGGCAGCCGCAAAGACAGTGTCGCCATCGAACGGCGTATGCGCCGGCCGGATGGAGATGCCGAAGCCGTCGGCCGCCATGATGGCCAGGCGCTTGGCTTCCGACTTGGTCAGGTCGGCGTCGGTGGCGACGATGGCGATGGTGGTATTGGCGCCGGGCCTGGCTGCCTGCGGCGACATCTCGACCTTGGTCCCGGCCAGTCGGGCCAGCGGGCGGCCGCAATCCGGTCCCATCTCGTCGCCCAAGGCGTGGTCGTATGCCCAAAGGCGGCCGCTGCGCGGATTGACGCAGGACCCGACACTGTTGACCGCCACCACCGCACCGACCGTGAAAACGCCGTTGGTGCTGGACGCGCTGCCCAAGCCACCCTTGATCGCGCCGGCGATGGCGCCAAGTCCGGCTCCGGCATTGCCAAGGTCGAAGTCCAGGCCGGCCGCTTCGAAGGCAATCCGGCCCAGCTGGCGGTAGGGTGGTTCCTCGCCCCAGGCCTTGCTGCCGCCATTCATGAGATCGAAGAGTACCGCAGAAGGCACCACCGGACAGGGCCAGGCCTGATCGCCGAAGCGGAACCCCCGCCCCTGATGGGCCAGCAAGGTCGTGACGGCAGAGGCCGCATCGAGTCCGAAGACCGATCCGCCGGACAGAACGATGGCGTGGGCCTCCTCGACCAGATTCTCGGGTTCCAGCGCACCGGTTTCCCGCCCACCCGGCGCGCCGCCGCGGATGTCGGCGGCCACGGTGAGGACCCGGTCCGGGACCAGTACCGTCACGCCCGAAAGCCCTGAGGGGTCGCCGGCATTGCCGATGCGGATCCCGGCGACATCGGTGATGAGATTGCGCGGCCCCGGCATTTCGCCTGACGAGATGTCACTCATGCCTCACCCGTTCCATAGCGGCGTTCACCCCTGCGGCCAGGATGAATCTCCGTCGCCGCGTCCGGCACGGTCACGAGGAAACTGGTGCCGTCGCTGCCGGTGCGCTGGAGGCGCAACTCGCCGCCATGAGCGCGGATCAGTTCCATGGAGATGGCCAGTCCCAGTCCCGTGCCGCCGGCCCGCGCGGCGCTCTGGAAGGCCTCGAAGAGTTTCGGCCGGATCCGCTCGGGAATGCCGGGGCCATTGTCGGTGATCTCGATGCAGGCCACCGATCCCTGCCGCCATGACCGGATGATGATGCGCCCTTCCTCCGGCGGCGTCATTTGTTCCTGGTTGCTCTCGATGGCCTGGATGGCGTTGCGCATGATGTTGGTGAGAACGCGGGAGAGCTGTTCACGGTCGGCGTCGACAAGGATTCCCGCCGGCACATGATTGTACAGCACGATGCGGCTGGACGCCTGGACAACGGCGGCATCGATGACTTCGTCGGCAAGGTCGCGCAGCATCAGCTTCTCGCGCAGGGGCGGCCGCTCCTGCGCCCGGCCGAACTTCAAGGTCTGACTCAGGAAGTCGATGGCACGATCAAGATTGGCGATGAGCTTCGGGACGAAGCGCTGCACCGTCGGATCCGGCAGTGTCGATAGCCGGTCGGAAATGAGATGCGCGGAGGACAGCATGTTGCGCAGGTCATGGTTCACCTTTGAGGCCGCCAGGCCCAGCGCGGCAAGGCGGCTCTTCTGCTGGAGCATCGACGAGAGCTCCGACTGCATTGCATTGAGCTCCTGCTCGGCAAGCCCGATCTCGTCGCGCCGTCCGCTCGGCACGATGATGCGCGACAGGTCTTCGGGATCGCTGCGAAAGGCCATCATGTTGCGGGTCAGCCGCTGCATCGGCCGCACCAGCACCACGTTGAGCGCCGCGAAGACGAGGCCGGCGACGATCAGCGACAGCACCACCGAGAGGACGAGGATGTTGAAGCCATAGCGCAGCATGGCCTCCTGCAGCGGCTCTTCCTTGAGGGCGATCTCGATCAGTTCGCCCGACATGTTGGGCGGGCGGTCGACGACGCCGATGACCCGCGTCCCGGAACCGAACATGGCGCCGAACGCATCGGCGATCGCCGTGGCCCACGGAACCGCGCGGAGATCATAGCTTGCATCGATCATGTGATCCCCCTCGCTGCGCAGGATCAGGCGTCGCTTGCCCTCCTTGGTCAGCGACACCACCAGAACGCCCGCCCCCGATAGAATCTCGCTGCGCAGATCGCTCGACAGGATGCGGTCCGGCGCCGCCTCGACCGCCAGAGCGGCAATCTCGGCCTGCGCGACCCGGCCCTTGAGCCACTGGATGCGGAAATTTGCAATCGATGGCAGGAAGATCAGCACTTCCCCCAGCATGACGAAAACAATGGTCAGGGCCAGAACCTTGCCGGACAGTCCCCGCAAAGGGCCCGGTGCTTCAGTCCTGGGTTCGGCAGCCGTGTCACTCATCGTAATGCAGTATAGCCCTGTTTTACCCCGCTTCATCCCCCGGCTGCAGTCTTCCTGAATCGCCGGAGCAGAACGGGAATGAGAGCCACCAGACCCATGACGGCGAAGGCCAGCAACAATTCGCGCGTCACCAGGGCGGAGGAGTCGAAAGACAGACTGCAATTGGCCGTGCCCTTGGCTGCCACGCACGCGTCATGGGCCTGGCGCTGCGCCGCGAGCACACTGCCAAGGCCTGTCCCCAGATAGGCAAAGGCGACCGCGCCGGGAATGATGCCAAGCACCGTGGCCGCCACGAAGGTCGCCAGCCTCACATTGCAGAGGCCGGCCACCGCATTGACAACGAAAAAGGGGAATGCGGGCAGCAGCCGGAGAAACAGGAGGTAATTGAAGGCGTCATCGGCAAAGCCGCGCGACAGCTTCTGGACCATGGGCCCGGCCCGTTCCGCAAGTACCGCACCGAAGGATGTCCTCACCGCCGCAAAGACGACGATGGCGCCGAGGGTCGCGGCGACCACGGTGACCGGAGCGCTCAGCATCCAGCCGAACAGAAAGCCCCCGGTGATGCTCATGACCGCCGCACCGGGCAGCGACAGGGCCACAACCGCGACATAGACCGCCATGTAGATCAGCACCGAAAGCA
>JAPLOT010000373.1 GCA_026400595.1 Alphaproteobacteria bacterium
ACATGCGGCAGCCCTGGTCCTGGTGATCAGTCCTTGAAGAAGAGCCAGCGCGGCGTGCGTGCGGCATATTCCGTCCAGGCGCGGCCGAAGGACCGGGCGAGGTGGCGCTCTTCGCGCGAGATGGCAAGCACCTGGACCACCGCGGCAGCGATGAGGGCCGCAGGCAGGAGCCAGGCTATGCCAAGCAGCAGGCCGGCGCCGAAGACCAGAATGGTGTTGCCCAGGTAGATGGGGTTGCGCGATCTGGCGAAGGGACCCTCGGTAATCAATGCGGTGGCACTGCGGTGGGGCAGGATGGTGGTGCGATGCCGCCGGAAGGCCAGCATGGCGGTGATGTCGAGTGCGATCGCTGCGCAGATCAGGCACAGGCCGACGCCGGCGGCGATGATGCGGAGGGCGCCATCCGGAAGCCACGGCAGTGGGATGACCTGATGCAGGATCACGGCGGAGGCAGCGGCGACGAGGTAGATGACGGGCGGCCAGGGGATCGTGTTGGGCGGGTTCCTGACGGTCATGTTCGCGCCTTCATCGCGGAGCGGAGCAGCGCGGCGCATGCGATGCCCGCGAGGCAAACAAAAAAGCAGAAGAGGGCTCCTCCCGTCCAGCCCATCCTGCCGTAGAGGGCGGCGAAGATGGGCGTTCCCACGAATGTCCCGACATTGCCGAACTGGGCGATGGCGCCATAGGTGAGTGCGGCAAGTGCCGGCGTTGGTGCAATCGCGGGCACGCTGGCGAAGGTGAAGCCGGGCAACAGACCAAAGGCCGCCATCATGACCGCGATGAGAAACATGGCCACACCCTCGCTCGGGCCGAGGGTGAAAAGAATGGCGGCGCTCACGGCCAATGACAGGAATGCGCCCGTGAAACCCAGGAAGACCGGCAAGCCGTACCGGATGAGGAAACCGGCCATCAAGGTGAAAACCATGGATATCAAGGACGCCACCGCCATGCCCGAACCCGCGGCCGCTGCGCTCCAGCCCAGTGCATCCGCGAGGTACTTGCCGAGAAAGGTGAGCGCGGCGAGAAACAATACGGTGTAGCAGCAGAAGGTCAGTGCAAGCAGGAGCGGCGGACCGCTGCGATAGACGTCGCCATGTGCCGAAATCAGGCTGGCGAGCGTGGGGCGCGGGCGCCGTTCGTCGGCATGGCCGGAGCGCTTGAGGGCCATCCGGAGGGCCAGGCCGATCAGGGCCAGGAGCAAGGCGTGCGCCAGCATCAGGCCGCGCCAGCCGCCCCACGTCATGATCAGCGGGGCAGCAGCGCTGGTCACGGCGAAGCCGACGCCGAAAAAGCAGCCCCAGAGCGACAGGACAACTGGCCGGTCACGCGGTGCGGCGTGCATGGCCATAAGGGCCGGTGCGCAAACCACGATGAGAAGGTGCGAGAAACCTTCCAGAAATCGGCTTGCCAGGAAGGTGGTACTGTCGGGCGCGACGGCGCCTGCTGCCGCCACCAGCGCGCCCCCGAAGAGGGCGATCAGGATGCCGCGGCCCAGCCCGATGGAGGCGACCAGGGCGCCCATGGCGATGGCAAAGACGACGCCGACGATGCCCAGCAGCGACACAGCGAAGCCCGCCGCCACGAGAGTCAGGCCCAGGTCGCTGCCCACCTCTCCCATGACGGGGGCGACCTTGGCGAAATGCATGGCGGCGGTAAGACCCGCCAGAAACAGGACTGTGATGGCCAACCAGTCCGTTTTTTCACGATTTTCTGAGGTTGGCGTCACGGTTTTGTGCTCATTCGGGGCTTTCCGTGTGAGCATGGGTGCTGCCGTTCTGTCAAACCCTGCGCCACCACACCCTGCCGCCTGAAGCATGGGCTTGATTTGGCCGCCATTTCCGCCTAGAAGGCCGGGATTCCATCGAACACCAAACAAGGAGCAGACGAGCCCCATGGCGCGCGTCACCGTTGAAGACTGCATCGACAAGGTGCCCAATCGTTTCGAACTGGTCCTCCTCGCCGGCCACCGCGCCCGTATGGTGTCGCAGGGTGCGCCGATCACGGTGGACCGTGACAATGACAAGAACCCCGTCGTGGCGCTTCGCGAAATCGCCGACGAGACGATCGTTGTCGACGATCTGCGCGAGGAAGTGATTCACTCGATGCAGATGCACGTCGAGGTGGACGAACCGGAACCCACAGAGGTTCCGCTCATCCAGCAGTCCGCCCCGGGAGCCAGCGCAACGGCTACTAGCCCTCAGCTCCAGTAACGATTTTCAGGCCGGACCCCTCGCGTCCGGCCTTTTTTGTCGTACAGTAACTTCATGATGCGCCAGTATGAGCTGGTCGAGCGGGTGACCCGCTACGATCCTGATGCGAATGAGGACCTGCTCAATCGCGCCTATGTCTATGCCATGAAGGCGCATGGCAACCAGAAGCGGGCCTCTGGCGAGGCCTATTTCAACCATCCGCTGGAAGTTGCCGCCATCCTGACCGAGATGAAGCTGGATGATGCCACCATTGCGGCGGCGCTGCTGCATGACACGGTGGAGGATACATCGGCCACACAGCAGGAGATCGAAGAGAAGTTCGGCCCGGAGATCGCCGCGCTGGTCGATGGCCTTACCAAGATCGCCAAGCTCGATTTGGTGACCAAGGAAGCAACACAGGCCGAGAACCTGCGCAAGCTGCTGCTTGCGATGTCCAAGGATGTCCGCGTCCTGCTGGTGAAGCTGGCCGACCGGCTGCACAACATGCGCACGCTCGAGCACGTGAAGCCCGAGAAGCGCGCGCGCATCGCCCAGGAAACCATGGACATCTATGCGCCGCTGGCCGGCCGCATGGGCATGCAGGCGGTTCGCGACGAGCTGGAAGACATTTCCTTTCGCGTGCTCAATCCCGATGCCAACCGCATCATCACCGAACGCCTGGCCAAGCTGCATCAGGAAAGCGGCGACATCCTCCGCGAGATCGAACACGAGCTGACCACGAAGCTTGGCGAGAACGGTATCCGCGCCGAAGTCTACGGCCGCGAGAAGCGGCCCTATTCGATCTGGCGCAAGATGGAGCGCAAGCTCCTGTCGCTCGGCCAGCTGTCCGACATCTTCGGCTTCCGCGTGATCGTCGGCACGGTCGATCAGTGCTACCGCTCGCTCGGCATCGTGCACCGGACCTGGCGTGCCGTGCCCGGGCGGTTCAAGGACTACATCTCCACGCCGAAACAGAACGACTACCGCTCGATCCACACCACGGTGATCGGGCCGCACCATATGCGCGTCGAAATGCAGATCCGCACCCGGCTGATGCATGAAATCGCCGAACGGGGCGTGGCCGCCCATGCAATCTACAAGGACGCGCCCGACGCCAAGGAGGCGCTCGACGGCTTCCGGCAGCCGGCTGCAGAGTCGAATGCCTATCGCTGGCTCCGGCATCTTGTCGATATGCTGCAGGAAGGCGAGAGCCCGAAGGAGTTCCTCGAACACACGAAGCTCGAACTGTTCCATGACCAGGTCTTCTGCTTTACGCCCAAGGGTCAGCTCATTGCCCTGCCGCGCGGCGCGACACCGATCGACTTCGCCTATGCGGTGCATACGTCTGTAGGCGACAGCTGCGTGGGCGCACGGATCAATGGCAGCCATGCGCCGCTGGTGACGGAACTCAAGAACGGCGATGAGGTGGAAATCATCCGGTCGGATGCCCAGGTACCACCGGCCGCCTGGGAGGGGCTGGCCATCACCGGCAAGGCACGCGCTGCCATCCGCCGCGCCACACGCGCGGCGGCACGCAAGCAATTCGCCGGGCTGGGCCGCGAGATCGTCGAGAAACTGCTGGCCAAGTTCGGCCGCAGCTTCATTGAGAAGGAGCTGACGGCGGCCATGCCGCGGTTGGGCCACAAGAACCTCGACGATGCCCTGGCGGCCATTGGCCGGGGCGAACTTGCCGGCGTCGACGTGCTGAAGGCCATGGGCATTACGCTGGACGATGCCCAACTCAAGGAGTTGCGCCGCAGGCCGGTCCAGAAGAAGGGCGAGGCCGGCGAAGATCTGTCAATTCCGGTGCGCGGCGTGGCGCGCAGCACTGTCCTGAACATCGCGCCCGAGACTGGTGCAGTTCCTGGCGAACGCATTGTCGGCATCATCACGCCGGGCAAGGGGATCATGATCTATCCGATCTTTGCCAGGGCGCTTGAGCAGTTCGACAACCAGCCGGAACGCTGGGTCGACCTGGCCTGGGACACGGCTGCCGCCGAGAAGCGCTTTCCGGCACGTATCGCCGTGACCATCCTGAATGAGGTCGGGTCGCTAGCCGCCGTGGCGCAAGTGATCAGCGAGAAGGGCGGCAACATCGATGCGCTGAAGATGGTTGCACGCGAGGGCGCGCGCGACTTCTTTGACCTCGACATCACGGTAGAGGTGCATGACGTGAAGCATCTCAACGAAATCATGGCCAGCCTGCGGAGCCGCAATGCGGTGAGTTCCGTGGCACGTACGACAGGGTAGGGGCACGATGCTGACACACGACGACGTTCTGGCCGAGTTCCGCGCGGCGGGAGCATTGCTTGAGGGGCATTTCATTCTCTCTTCCGGACTTCATTCCAATCGCTACCTGCAGTGCGCGAGAGTGCTGATGGATCCGCAACGCGCTGCGCGGCTCTGTGCTTCGCTGGCGGAAACGGTCAGGGCGAGGGTGGGGAAGGGCGTCGACCTCGTCGCTTCGCCAGCCATGGGGGGCGTCATCGTCGGCTACGAAATGGGCCGGCAGCTGGGCGTGCCCGCGATCTTCTTCGAAAGGGCGGACGGCAAACTGGTGTTGCGCCGCGGCTTCACCATTCCAAGGGGCGCAAGGGTACTGATGGTGGAAGACATCGTCACGACTGGCCTGTCGTCGCGTGAGTGCATCGCGGGTATCGCGGAAGAAGGCGGCGTGACTGTCGGCGCTGCCTGCCTTGTCGACCGGTCGGGCGGGAAGGCCGATCTGGGGGTGCCCCTCGCGGCGCTGACGGTCCTCGAAATCCCGACCTATGCCGCCGGCAATCTTCCGCCTGAGCTGGCCGCCATCCCCGCAGTGAAGCCTGGGAGCAGGGGGCTCAAGTGATCGTCGGCCTGGGCAACGACATTGTCGACATCCGCCGGGTGGAGAAGACCCTTGAGCGCTATGGCGAGCGCTTTATCAGGCGGCTGTTCACCGACATCGAGATCGCCAAATCCGAACGGCGGGCCCAGCGCGCGGCCTCCTATGCCAAGCGATTCGCCGCCAAGGAGGCCTGCTCCAAGGCGCTTGGAACCGGTTTCCGGAAGCAGGTCTTCTGGCGCGACATGGGGGTGGTCAACCTCCCGTCAGGCCGTCCGACGATGGTCTTGACCAATGGCGCCAGGGCTCAGCTTGAGAAACTGATCCCCGAGGGGCACGAAGCGCGTATCCATCTGACGATTACCGATGATTTCCCCTATGCCCAGGCCATTGTGATGATCGAGGCCGTCATCCGGGTCTGAGACCTGTGCCCAAACTGCAACACTGCGTCGCGATGAGGTCGCTCGCGTTGCAACGCGGAATGGCAGGGTCTATAGGCAAAGGAATTGGCAAAGCTTCGATTTTCTGGGTTTCAGGCCGCGCGGGATGCACAAGAAGGACCATACCACTGCAGCTGCACAGCAGGCCCGGCGCAGGCCGGATGACGGCCTGTGGGAGACGGTCAAGGTCATCATCCAGGCCCTCCTGATTGCCTTCGTCGTCAGGACTTTCCTCTTTCAGCCGTTTAACATTCCGTCGGCCTCCATGTACCCGACGCTGAAAATCGGGGATTACATATTTGTTTCAAAGCTTTCCTACGGTTATGGAAAGTATTCCTTCAACTTCTCCCTGGGCCTCGGCGGGCGCGAATTCATCAGCTGCTGTCCAATCGATTTTCCCGGCCGCATCATCTTCGCCGATACGCCGAAGCGGGGCGATGTGGCGGTGTTCAAGCTTCCGACCGACACGAACATAGACTACATCAAGCGGGTCATCGGGCTTCCCGGCGATACGATCCAGATGCGCGATGGTGTGCTGTTCATCAACAACCAGCCGGTGCCCAAGAAGCGGGTCGAGGATTACACCGAGCTGGCCGATGGTGGAGATGGCCCAGCCGTGTCGCAGTATGAGGAAACGCTGCCCAATGGCGTGACATTCCGGGTACTCGACACCGATTCGAACGGCAGTGCCGACAACACCGAAGAGTATGTGGTCCCCGAGGGACACTACTTCATGATGGGCGACAACCGCGACAATTCGCAGGACTCGCGCTATCTGAGCTTCGTCGGCTATGTGCCGATCGAGAACTTCGTTGGCCGGGCCGACATCATCTTCTTCTCGATCTCGCCCGACGCATCCCTTCTCGAGGTCTGGCGGTGGCCCTTTGTCATTCGCTGGAACCGGCTGTTCAAGACACTCTGACCGGCGTGGTCCGCTTCAGCCAGCTGCAGTACGACACCATCGCGGCCCGGATCGGATACGATTTCCGTGACAAGGCGCTTCTGCGCCACGCACTGACCCATGCGAGCGGCAAGGGAAAGACCCAGGATTACGAGCGCCTGGAGTTTCTCGGCGACCGCGTGCTGGGGCTTGTCATTGCGGAGCAGCTCTATCGCGACCATCCGCAGGCCCGTGAAGGAGACATGTCGGGCCGTCACAGCGCACTGGTACGGCGCGAGACCTGCGCCGAGGCGGGACGGGCGATCGGCATCACCGACTTCATCGTCGTGGGCAGCAGCGAGCGTGCCAAGGGCATGAACCTCAATCAGACTGTTGTCGGCGACGTGATGGAAGCGCTCATCGCGGCCATCTATATCGATGGCGGTCTCGATGCAGCGCGCGACTTCATTCTGCGCAACTGGAAGGAGTTTCTGGTGGCGCCGCGCGTCATGGAGAAGGACCCCAAGACCTTCCTGCAGGAGTGGGCCCTGGCCCGCGCCCTGCCGATCCCGTTCTATCGGATCGTCTCGCGCGAAGGACTGCAGCATGAGCCGGTCTTCGTGGTATCGGTGGAGGTACAGGGCAAGACGCCCGTCGAGGGTACGGGCAAGAGCAAGCGGGCGGCCGAGCAGGACGCGGCGGGTGCCTTTCTGAAACGCGAGGGGATCAGGACATGAGCGCGGATGACGCGAAAGAGACGCGCTGCGGCTTCTGCGCCATCATCGGGGCGCCCAATGCCGGAAAATCGACCCTGGTTAACACGCTGGCCGGTGCCAAGGTGGCCATCGTCAGCCACAAGGTGCAGACGACGCGGGCGCGGCTCCGCGCCATCGTCATGGAGGGCGAGGCCCAGATCGTGCTGGTCGATACGCCGGGCATCTTCCAGCCACGGCGCAAGCTGGACCGCGCCATGGTGGACAATGCCTGGGGCGGGGCAGGCGACGCCGATGCCGTGGTCCTGCTGGTTGATGGACGCAGCGGTCTGACCGAGGAGCTGCAGAAGATCATCGAAGGCCTGGGCAACCTGAGGACCAAAGCCTTCCTGGTGATCAACAAGATCGACCTGATGAAGCGCGAGGACCTGCTCAAGACGGCAGAGGCCTTCAACGCAGCCTATGCCTTTGAGCGGACCTTCATGGTGAGCGCGCTGAATGGCTCTGGCACCGAGGATCTGCGCAAGGCCCTCGCGGCGCGCATGCCAAAGGGGCCCTGGCTCTATCCCGAGGATCAGGTCGCCGACGTGCAGCTGCGCTTCATGGCCTCCGAAATCACCCGCGAGAAGATCTACAATCGCCTCCACGAGGAACTTCCCTACGCATCGACGGTCGAGACGGAGGCTTGGGAAGAACGCAAGGATGGCTCGGTCAAGATCAGCCAGGTGATCTACGTCGAACGCGACAGCCAGAAGGCCATCGTGCTGGGAAAGGGCGGCCAGACGATCAAGATCCTCGGTCAGCAGGCGCGCGAGGACATGGAGGAACACTTCGGGCGCAAGGTTCATCTTTTTCTCTTCGTCAAGGTGCGGGAGAACTGGAGCAATGATCCCGAGCGGCTGCGCATGATGGGACTTGAGTTGTGAGGCCGGCATGGAGTGGCGCGACGAGGGCGTGATTCTTGCTGTCCGCCGGCATGGCGAGACGAGTGCCATTGCCGAAATCCTGACGGCGGAGCACGGCCGCTGCCTGGGCCTTGTGCGCGGCGGCAGGTCGCGCCTCCAGCGGCCGGTGCTGCAGCCCGGCAACATGGTGCAGGTGACGTGGCGCGCCAGGCTGGAGGAGCAGCTCGGGACCTATGCGCTCCATGCGCTGGCGCTCAAGGCCGGGTCGATCATGGACGATCCCTTCCGGCTGGCCGGCCTCTCGGCCGTCGTCGGCCTGGCACAGCTGCTGCCCGAACGCGAGCCTCATCGCCGCATGTATGATGCCCTGCAGGTCGTTCTCGACCAGATTGAGCAGGATGATGTTTGGCCTGCCTTGCTGGTCCGTTGGGAGCTCGGCCTCCTGGAGGAACTCGGTTTCGGCCTCGATCTCACCCGTTGTGCCGCAACCGGCCAGGCGGAGGACCTTGTGTATGTGTCGCCCAGGACCGGGCGAGCGGTGAGCCGGGAAGCGGGAACCACTTACCGCGACCGGCTCCTGGTCTTGCCGGCGTTCCTGTCCGCCGGCGCTGCACCGTCCTTGCCGGACGTGCTCGACGGTTTCCGGCTGACCGGATACTTCCTGAACCGGCATGTCTTCGAGCCGCGCGGCCTCTCCATCCCGGACGCCCGCGACACGATGATCCGGTATCTGGCCCAACGACCACATTGAGAACCGGCCGCAAGGGCACTAGAAGCAGCCTGAGCAGCGAATGCGGGAGAACGGGATGCTTGGACGCCTCAACCATGTGGCCATTGCCGTGCCGGATCTGGCCAAGGGCACCGAAGTCTATCGGACGATGCTGGGGGCAAGGGTCTCGCCGGCGCAGGCGGAGCCTGAGCATGGCGTGACGGTGGTCTTCGTCGAATTGCCCAATACCAAGATCGAGCTCCTGGAGCCCCTGGGAGAGTCGTCGCCGATCAAGGTCTTCCTGGAGAAGAATCCCGCAGGTGGCATTCACCACGTCTGCTACGAAGTGACCGACATCCTTGCGGCGCGCGATCATCTGAAGGCGCAGGGTGCCCGGGTGCTGGGTGACGGAAACCCGAAGATCGGCGCCCATGGCAAGCCGGTGCTGTTTTTGCATCCGAAGGATTTCTGCGGCACGCTGGTTGAACTGGAGCAGGCATGAGCCTCGTCAGCGCCATCGCGATCTACTTCATCATCTGGTGGGTGACGCTCTTCGTGGTGTTGCCCTTCGGCGTGCGTAACGCCCATGAAGCGGGTGAAGCCGTGCTGGACGGCAATGAGGCCGGCGCGCCCGTGAAGCCCATGATGTGGCGGAAAGTGCTGGTGACCACGGTTCTGGCGAGCGTCATCTTCGCGCTGATCTATGGGCAGATCACGCAGGGCTGGATCGGGTTCGACGATTTGCCGTTCCTTGGCTTGGCGCCCAAGCCCTGACAACAGAAAAGGCGGAACAAGCGTTCCGCCCTTTCCGTTTCTCCGTTTCCTTTCCTGCCGGTTTCGCGGCGGGGCAGCTGCTGTGGCGCGCCCGGAAACTTACCTCCCCAGACCTGGGTCCACCGAAGGTGCAACACCGTGGTCTTGTTCTTATTGCATGTGACGGTAGCATAACGGCTATGCTTGTCACGTTAAAAATGACACATTGACGACACAATTGGACGTGGATGGCACCCCGCCTGCCGCAACCCGGTCCGGGCCTGCAAGGCCAGGGGCCGCCCGGGGGCGGCTTGAGTTCCCGGAGCTTTCGCCTAAAAGGGTCGCAACGCTACATTTTCCGGGGATTCTCATGCGCCTCTCCCACTACTTTCTGCCCATCCTGCGCGACGATCCGAAGGAGGCCGAGATCGTGTCGCACAAGCTCATGCTGCGCACCGGAATGATCCGGCAGGAGGCGGCAGGGAGCTATTCCTGGTTGCCCATGGGGTTCCGGGTTCTCAAGAAGATCGAACAGATCGTGCGCGAGGAGCAGAACCGGGCAGGCGCCCTCGAAGTGCTCATGCCCACCATCCAGCCCGCCGACCTGTGGCGCAAGTCCGGACGCTATGACGCCTATGGAAAGGAAATGCTTCGCATCAAGGACCGGCACGACCGCGACATGCTGTATGGGCCGACGAACGAGGAGATGATCACCGACATCTTCCGTCAAGGCGTACAGAGCTACAAGGACCTGCCGCGCAATCTCTATCATATCCAGTGGAAGTTCCGCGACGAGGTGCGCCCCCGTTTCGGAGTGATGCGGGGCCGCGAATTCCTGATGAAGGATGCCTACAGCTTCGACCTCACGCGCGAGGCCGGACAGCACGCCTACAACAAGATGTTCGTCTCCTATCTCCGGACCTTCGCCCGCATGGGCTTGAAGGCGGTGCCCATGCGCGCCGAGACCGGCCCGATCGGCGGCGATGACAGCCACGAGTTCCTGATCCTCGCCGGCCGACAAGCGCCTGACCGGCCGCGGCATCGAGGTAGGGCATATCTTCTTCTTCGGCACCAAATATTCGGAGCCACTCGGCTGCGAGGTGCAGGGGCCGGATGGCAAGAAGGTGCCCGTGCAGTCGGGCTCCTACGGGATCGGCGTATCGCGTCTGGTGGGCGGCATCATCGAGGCCTCGCATGATGCCGCGGGCATCATCTGGCCGGAGCCGGTGGCGCCCTTCCGTGTCGGCCTCATCAACCTCAAGGTGGGCGATGCCGACACCGACGCCGCCTGCGAGAAACTCTACAAGGCACTCGAGGCCAAGGGCGTCGACGTGCTTTATGACGATCGCGACGACCGTCCGGGGGCCAAATTTGCAGTGATGGACCTGATCGGCCTGCCCTGGCAGGTGATCATTGGACCGCGCGGCCTGAAGGAGGGCGTGGCCGAGGTCAAGAACCGCAAGACAGGTGTGCGGAGCAACGTGCCCCTCGATGGCATTCTGGCGCATTTCACCGCTTGATGGACAAAGGCCTGCCAGACACCAAGCCCTTCGCGCCCTTCGAGTGGATGCTGGCAATGCGCTATCTCCGCGCCCGGCGGCGGGAAGGCTTCATCTCGGTGATTTCCCTTTTCTCCTTCCTCGGCATCCTGCTGGGCGTTGCGACGTTGATCGTTGTGATGTCGGTTCTGAACGGATTCCGTGCCGAGTTGCTGGACAAGATCCTGGGATTCCAGGGCCATGCCAGCGTCTACAGCGCCGATCTCAATCCGTTGCAGAACTATCAGGACATTGCGGCGCGGCTGGAGAAGATTCCCGGCGTGGTAAGGGTGACGCCGCTGGTGGAGGGACAGGCCATGGCCTCGTCCTTGCGCAACAATACCGGTGCCCTGGTGCGCGGAATTTCGGAGGCCGACATCGAGAAGCTGCCGAGCATCGTGAACGAGAACCTGCGCACAGCGTTGAAGGAAGAGGGGGTTCCGGACGATCCGCCGTCATTCAAGGGTTTTGATGCCTCGGAAGGCGTTGCCATCGGCGAGCGCATGGCCTGGCGCCACCAGCTCGGACTGGGGTCGACGCTGACCATCATCTCGCCGGAAGGGCCGGAGACGATCGTCGGGAACGCACCACGCATTCGCGACTATCCAGTGGTGGCCATCTTCAAGGTGGGCATGTCGGACTACGACGAGAACGTCATCTACATGCCGCTTGCCGAGGCCCAGGACTATTTCGTGACCGAGGAGGGCGTGAATCAGATCGAGGTAACGGTCGAGAATCCGGATGACATCGAGGCATTGATCCTGCCCCTCCGCGAAGCCTCGGGCGAAGGCATGGCCGTCCAGACCTGGAAACAGCGCAATCTGACTTTCTTCAATGCGCTGGCAGTGGAACGCAACGTGATGTTCCTTGTGCTGACCATGATCATCCTGGTCGCGGCCCTGAACATCATCTCGGGACTCATCATGCTGGTGAAGGACAAGGGCCGCGATATCGCCATCCTGCGCACCATGGGAGCCACGCGCGGCGCCATCCAGCGCGTCTTCTTCATCACGGGTGCTGCCATCGGAACGGCCGGCACCATTGGTGGCTTCATCGTTGGACTGCTGATCTGCCTGAACGTGGAGCGGATCCGCCAGTTCATCTCCTGGCTTTCCGGCGTCGATCCCTTCAATCCCGAGCTCTATTACCTGGCGCAACTTCCGGCCAAGATGGAGGTCGGCCAGACCCTGCTGATTGTGGGCATGGCGCTGGCGCTGTCGCTGGGCGCAACGCTCTACCCCTCATGGCGCGCCGCAAAGCTCGATCCCGTCGAGGCGCTGAGATACGAATGAGTACGCCTGCGCCCGCCCTGGAGCTCCGCAACGTGGCGCGGTCCTATGCCGAGGGCAAGGGCCGCCTCGAAGTCTTCAGGGACCTCAATCTCATGGTTTACCCCGGCGAGATCGTGGCGCTGGTGGGCCAGTCGGGGTCCGGAAAGTCGTCGCTGCTCCATATTGCCGGCCTGCTGGAGGCGCCGACTTCGGGCGAGGTCCTGATCGCGGGGCGCAACTGCAGCGAACTCGATGACATGGCGCGCACCCGCATCCGGCGCATCGGCGTGGGTTTCGTCTATCAGTTCCATCATCTCCTTCCAGAGTTCTCGGCGATCGAGAATGTCGTCATCCCACAGCTGATCGCCGGCGCGACAAAGCCTGCGGCCAAGGCGCGGGCAGAAGAGCTTCTGGTCCGGCTCGGACTTGGCGAGCGTCTGGAGCACCGCCCGGCCGAACTCTCCGGCGGCGAACAGCAACGCGTTGCCATTGCCCGGGCCATCGCAAACCGGCCGCTGCTCCTGCTGGCTGACGAACCCACCGGAAATCTCGATCCGGCGACGGCGGCGCGCGTTCACAATGAGCTGCTGCGGCTGATCCGGGAAGAAGGGTTGGGTGCGCTCGTGGCCACCCATAATCACGACCTCGCCGCCGGCATGACACGCATTGCCCGGCTGGAGCAGGGGCGCATTTTCGAGGCATGACATGAAGGCGGTTTTCTCGGCTCTGCAGCTAGGCCATGCGCCGTCGCGTTTCCTGAGCAAGGGATACCTGGTCTCCTATCCGGAAAGCCCCGAACGGGCGCGCGTGCTGCTGGAAGGTGCCCGCCAGGCCGGTGCCCAGATTTGCGCGGCGCGGCGGCATGATCCCGCTGCGCTGATGGGCGTACATGACAGGTCCTATATCGCCTTCCTGCAGTCGGCCCATGCCGACTGGAGCAAGCAGGAAGGTGCGGCCCCGGAACTCATGCCAAGCCTGCGCGAGATGGTGCCGGCCTCGGTCGTGCCTGAACACATCATGGCGCGGGCCGGTCGCCACTTGATGGATTTCTCCTGTGCCATCACGGAGAAGACATGGACCGCCGTGCAGGCCTCCGCCATGACGGCACTCACATCGGCCGAGCTGGTGGCCAATGGAGAAGCCGTCTCCTATGCCCTGTGCCGGCCGCCTGGTCACCATGCCTATGCGGCCCATGCCGGTGGCTTCTGCTATCTGAACAACACGGCGCTGGCAGCCCAGCGTCTCAGGCAGGTCCATGACCGTGTCGCAGTGCTCGACATCGATGTCCATCACGGCAATGGAACGCAGTCGATCTTCTATGCCCGTCCCGACGTTCTGACCGTCTCGATCCATGCCGATCCGGTGCACTACTATCCCTTCTACTGGGGTGGCGCGGAAGAGACAGGCGATGGTGAGGGACGGGACTTCAATCTCAATCTGCCGGTAGCCGTGGGAAGCGGCGACGACGCCTGGATGGCGGCGATGGAAAAGGCCCTTGCCCGGATTGCGGCGTATCGTCCGGGCGCA